>NZ_JBIWEO010000005.1:0-349 GCF_044762555.1 Pseudomonas sp. NPDC096917
GCCAACATTGACGATTTCGGAAGGATGCTTGATACGCTTCCAAGCCATGTCGGTAATGTGCAGCAGGCCATCCACGCCACCCAGATCGACGAATGCGCCGTAATCGGTGAGATTTTTGACGATACCTTTGACTTGCTGACCTTCTTGCAAGGATTCCAGCAGAGCTTCACGCTCAGCCGAGTTCTCTGCTTCAAGCACGCTACGACGCGAAACAACAACGTTGTTACGCTTCTGGTCAAGCTTGATGACCTTGAATTCCAGCTCTTTGCCTTCCAGGTGCGTGGTGTCGCGCACTGGACGAACGTCAACCAGAGAACCTGGCAGGAACGCACGGATGCCGTTAACGTCG
>NZ_JBIWEO010000005.1:359-270652 GCF_044762555.1 Pseudomonas sp. NPDC096917
CGACAGTGAAGCCGCCTTTAACCTTACCGTTGATAACGCCCTTGACCACTTCTTCAGCTGCGAAGGCTGCTTCCAGAACGATCCAGCATTCAGCGCGCTTAGCTTTTTCACGGGACAGCTTGGTTTCGCCAAAGCCGTCTTCGACCGCGTCCAGCGCAACGTGAACTTCATCACCGATGTTGATGTTCAGCTCGCCAGCGTCGTTGTGGAACTGCTCCAGCGGGATGAGGCCTTCAGACTTCAAACCAGCGTGAACGGTAACCCAACCAGCTTGGTAATCGATATCAACGATGATAGCGGTGATGATCGAGCCAGCCTGAAGATTCAGGGTTTTTAGGCTTTCTTCAAAGAGTTCTGCAAAGCTTTCGCTCATTTTAATTCCTGTTGATCAAGGGCGAAGGAATACGCCCATCTGCCACATTCCAGACAATGTGGGTTACGTTCATATAAAAGAAGGCATGCAGGACTATTTCTGGTCTCCTGCACGCGCTCTTGGTCATCCAGCAATATCGCGAAGCGCGATTTCACTCATGATGCGTTCTAACACCTGCTCGATGGACAACTCCGTAGAGTCTAGCTGTATTGCATCAGCCGCCGGCTTAAGCGGGGCTATTGCACGCTGCGTGTCACGTTCATCACGGGCACGTATCTCATCCAACAGACGCGGGAGACTAACATCATCCCCCTTGGCCTTCAACTGCAAGTAACGGCGGCGGGCCCGCTCCTCGGCGCTAGCCGTGAGAAATACCTTGAGCGGCGCATCGGGAAAAACCACCGTGCCCATGTCACGACCGTCGGCGACAAGCCCCGGAAATTCCTGAAAAGCCCGCTGACGTTGCAGCAAAGCCTCACGAACCGCGGGTAAGGCCGCGACTTTCGATGCACCGGCGGCAATATCTTCATTGCGGATAGCCAGCGTTACGTCGTCACCCTCGAGCACGATTCGCGCCGACTTGCCTTCCGTCGCCCCGACGAACTGCACGTCAAGATGTGCCGCCAATTGGCTCAACAGACCTTCGTTATCCAGCGCCACACCATGATTGACAGCTGCAAACGCCAACAAACGGTACAAGGCGCCAGAATCCAGCAACTTCCAACCCAAATGCTCGGCAAGACGACCTGCAACAGTCCCCTTGCCTGAACCACTCGGCCCATCGATGGTGATCACCGGCGCCAAAGGAATCACGACTGAACCTCTTCTGCCACGCGAATACCCACCTGCTTGCACAGTGCAAGGAAGTTCGGAAACGAAGTCGCTACGTTGGCACAATCGTGAATCCGGATAGGCGCCGTGGCACGCAACGAAGCAATGCTGAAAGCCATTGCAATACGGTGATCGCCATGACCGTGAACCTCACCACCACCGATTGAACCGCCATCAATAATGATGCCGTCAGGAGTCGGCTCACACTTCACACCCAGCGTCAGCAAACCATCTGCCATGACCTGAATACGGTCCGACTCCTTGACCCGCAACTCTTCGGCGCCCCGCAGCACCGTACGACCTTCTGCAACAGCAGCCGCTACAAACAGTACCGGGAATTCGTCGATGGCCAGTGGCACCAGTTCTTCCGGAATGTCGATTCCTTTAAGCTTGGCTGCGCGCACACGCAGATCAGCAACTGGCTCGCCGCCTACTTCGCGCTGGTTTTCAAGGGTGATGTCTGCCCCCATCAAACGCAAAATATCGATCACACCCGTACGGGTCGGATTAATACCCACATGCTCAAGCACCAGGTCCGAACCCGCCGCAATAGTCGCCGCCACCAGGAAGAACGCCGACGAAGAAATATCGCCCGGCACTTCAATATGGGTCGCCTTGAGCTTGTGTCCCGACTCAACCGACGCTGTAGCGCCGTCTACACTGACTGGGTAGCCAAAGCCACGCAGCATTCGCTCGGTATGATCGCGAGTCGGTGCAGGCTCGGTCACGGAGGTCTTGCCTTGAGCGTACAAACCCGCCAGCAGCAGGCAGGACTTCACTTGAGCGCTGGCCATTGGCAAAGTGTAGTCCATACCTTTAAGTGCGTGCCCACCACGAATGGTCATAGGCGGACGACCTTCGGCAGCCGTTTCAATCACTGCACCCATTTCACGCAGTGGATTAGCCACGCGATTCATTGGGCGCTTGGTCAGCGAGGCGTCACCCGTCAGGGTCGTATCAAAGTTCTGCGCGGCCAAAAGACCTGACAACAGACGCATTGATGTGCCCGAGTTACCCAGATATATGGGCCCTGGTGGCGATTTCAAGCCATGCAGGCCAACACCATGAATAGTGACGCGACCTTGATGCGGGCCTTCGATGACGACGCCCATGTCACGGAACGCTTGCAGCGTTGCCAGAGCGTCTTCACCCTCAAGAAACCCTTCTACCTCAGTCGTGCCTTCAGCCAGAGAGCCCAGCATGATCGAACGGTGAGAAATGGATTTGTCGCCTGGTACGCGGATCTGGCCTGTCACAGTGCCACCAGGTTCAGCCAGGAAAATCAGATCTTTTGAGTTCATAGGGTCCACATATGCCCGGCGGGCCAGAATTTTACTGAAATGCTCGCGAGCAACCCGGGCGCGAGTAAAGACGCCCAGCAATTGATGCCCATCCCCCGCATCGACCGCGTCGCGCAAGGCGTCGAGATCGCTACGAAATGTATCGAGTGTGCGCAAGACGGCCTCGCGGTTCGCGAGAAAAATGTCATGCCACATTACCGGGTCGCTACCGGCGATTCTTGTGAAATCGCGAAAGCCTCCCGCAGCGTAACGAAAGATATCCAGATTCTCATTGCGCTTGGCAAGAGAGTCCACCAGACCAAAAGCCAATAAATGCGGCAAATGACTGGTCGCAGCCAACACTTCGTCATGACGCTCGACCTGCATGTGCTCGACGTCGGCCCCCAGGGCGCGCCACAGCGCATCGACCAGCGCCAGAGCAGCAGGATCGGTTTCAGCCAATGGCGTCAGAATGACCTTGTGCCGTTCGAACAGGCTGGCATTTGAAGCCTCGACACCGCTTTGTTCAGATCCGGCAATTGGATGCCCCGGCACGAAACGGGCCGGCATGCCGCCAAACGCCTGCGTAGCAGCACGCACCACATTACCTTTGGCACTGCCCACATCAGTCAGCACCGCCTGCCCCAGATCCATGCCCGCCAATAAGCCGAGCATTTTCTCCATGGCCAGAATCGGCACCGCCAACTGAATAACATCAGCGCCCACACAGGCCGCCGCCAGATCCACCTCGCAGCGATCCACCACCCCCAACTCAACGGCCAAGGCACGCGACTTCGGGTTCAAATCAACACCAACCACTTCAGCGCACAAACCGCTTTCACGCATGCCTTTGGCAAAGGAACCGCCGATCAGGCCTAATCCGACAACAACCAATCGCCCTACAATGGGCTTTACAGGTTTGAGCGATATAACATCAACCACGAGCAAGAACCTTGGCCAACGCCTCAAGCAAGCGGGTATTTTCCGCTGGCAGACCAATAGTGATACGCAAGTGATTCGGCATGCCGTAATTGGCCACCGGGCGCACAATCACGCCTTCACGCAATAAGCCCTGATAAACAGGGGCTGCTAACTGTCCCAGATCCAGCGCAATAAAATTGCCCTTGGAGGGAATCCAGCCCAACCCCAATTCACGGAAGCCATTTTGCAACTGCTGCATGCCCGCCTCGTTCAAGCGACGGCTCTCAGCCAGATAATCAGCATCCTGCAAGGCTGCACAAGCAGCCGCAAGGGCCAGACTGTTGACATTGAAAGGCTGGCGAACGCGGTTCAGCACATCAGCCACCACTGCTGTCGACAGGCTGTATCCAACCCGCAAGGCAGCCAGCCCGTAGGCCTTGGAGAACGTGCGCGACACCAGCAAATTCGGATAAGCCGACAAGAACTCCAGGCCATCGGGCAACTCGCCGCCCTCAGCGTATTCGATATACGCCTCATCCAGAACCACCAACACTCGCTCAGGCACGTCCTGCAAAAACTCGTTCAGCGCATCCGCACCAAACCAGGTACCGGTCGGGTTATTCGGGTTGGCAATAAACACAACGCGCGTGTTGTCATCTATCGCCTCAAGCATGGCAGGCAGGTCATGCCCCCAGTCTTTGGCGGGCACTACTCGCGCTTGCGCGCCGACGGCTTGAGTCACAATCGGATACACGGCAAACGCATGCTCACTGAACACAGCATTCAGGCCGGGCGCCAAATAAGCACGAGCTACCAGCTCCAGAATATCGTTTGAGCCATTGCCCAGCGTCACTTGATCAGGTTTCACGCCGCACTGTTCTGCCAGCAAGGTTTTGAGCGCAAAACCATTACCGTCCGGATAACGCGTCAGCTCGGCCAATTCTTCACGAATGGCAGCCAGCGCCTTGGGACTCGCACCCAAGGGGTTTTCGTTGCTGGCCAGCTTGACGATGGTAGCCGGGTCAATATCCAGCTCACGCGCCAACTCGTCCACGGGCTTGCCCGGGACGTATGGCGAAAGTTGTTGCACGCCCGGCTGTGCCAGGGCGAGGAAATCACCGCTCATGTAAACCGCCTTAGAGAACCGCTTTCGGGTAGGAGCCCAGCACCTTGAGTGCTACGGCTTCTTGACTGATCTGCTCCAGCACGCTTTTGACCAATGGGTCGCGGTGATGGCCAGCAAAGTCGATGAAAAAAACATAGGTCCACTTACCGCTACGCGACGGACGCGTCTCGATACGCGTGAGGTCGATTCCGTTCTCATGGAACGGCACCAACAACTCATGCAGCGCACCTGGCCGGTTGCTCATCGACACGATGATCGAGGTCTTGTCATCCCCGGTCGGCGGTACTTCCTGGCTGCCAATCATCAAGAAGCGCGTGGAGTTGTCCGGACGATCTTCGATCTTTTCAGCCAGTCGCGTCAGGCCGTACAAACCGGCCGCCATGTCGCCCGCAATCGCGGCCGAATTCCACTCTCCCTTGACCCGCTTGGCGGCTTCGGCATTGCTTGAGACCGCAATACGCTCGACATTCGGGTAATGCGCGTCCAGCCACTTTCGGCACTGCGCCAGCGACTGGGCATGCGAGTAAATGCGGCTAATGCTGTCAGTCTTGGTATTTTCGCCAACCAGCAAGTGGTGGTGAATACGCAGCTCAACTTCGCCACAAATCACCATATCGTGCTCAAGGAAGCTGTCCAGGGTGTGATTGACTGCGCCTTCAGTGGAGTTTTCCACGGGCACCACACCAAAGTTGACGGCACCGGCCGCCACTTCACGGAACACTTCATCAATCGCAGCCATTGGCTTGCTGATAACCGCATGGCCAAAGTGCTTCATGGCCGCGGCCTGGGTGAAAGTGCCTTCAGGGCCCAGATAAGCCACTTTCAGTGGCTGCTCCAACGCCAGGCAAGAAGACATGATTTCACGAAACAAACGCGCCATCTCTTCGTTACCCAAGGGCCCTTTGTTACGCTCCATCACACGCTTAAGCACCTGAGCCTCACGCTCAGGCCGGTAAAACACAGGGACCTCACCTTCAGCCAGCGAGGCCATTTTGACCCGAGCAACTTCCTGGGCACAGCGAGCGCGCTCACTGATCAGCTCCAGAACCTTCTCGTCCAGACTGTCGATACGCAGGCGCAAGGCCTTGAGTTCTTGTTCGGACATTAGCCGTGTTCCTTCTCGAACTCTGCCATGTAAGCCACCAGCGCATTGACTGCATGGATGTCCACAGCGTTATAGATCGAAGCGCGCATACCACCCACCGAGCGATGCCCCTTGAGGTTCAGCAAGCCACGGGCCTCGGCGCCTACCAGGAACGGTTTGTCGAGACGGTCGTCTGCCAGACGGAATGGCACGTTCATCCACGAGCGGTCGGTCTTATTGATCGGGTTGCTGTACAAGCCACTGGCGTCAATGAAGTCGTACAACGTACGCTTTTTAACTTCATTGAGCTTGCCGATGGCTTCAACACCGCCCTGCTCTTTGAGCCATTCAAACACCAGACCTGACAGATACCAGGCCAAGGTTGGCGGCGTGTTGTACATCGAGCCATTGTCGGCCGCGACTTTGTAATCAAGCATGGTCGGGCAGATCGAACGCGCATGACCCAGCAGGTCTTCACGGACGATATTGACCACGATGCCGCTTGGACCGATGTTTTTCTGCGCACCGGCGTAGATCATACCAAAGCGGGAAATATCGACCGGACGCGACAAGATGTCCGAAGACATGTCGGCAACCAGCGGCACATCACCGGTCTGAGGAATCCAGTCGAACTCCAGACCGCCAATGGTTTCATTGGGCGCGTAATGAACGTAGGCCGCGTCTTTCGTCAGATTCCACTCGTTCTGACCGGGAATGGCGAAGTAATCGTAATGTTTGGCACTGGCAGCAACGTTGACATGGCCGAAACGCGAAGCCTCTTCGATAGCCTTCTGCGACCAAATGCCGGTATCGATGTAATCCGCCGTGCCATTTTCAGGCAGCAGATTCAACGGGATCTGGGCAAACTGCTGGCTAGCGCCGCCCTGCAAAAACAGAACCTTGTAGTTCGAGGGGATAGACAGCAGGTCACGCAGGTCCTGCTCAGCCTTGGTTGCAATGGACACGAACTCATCGCTGCGATGGCTCATTTCCATAACCGAGAGCCCCTTGCCATGCCAGTCGAGCAACTCGGACTGGGCACGCAACAGGACGGCTTCAGGAAGCGCAGCTGGACCTGCGCAGAAGTTATAGGCTCGTTTGCTCACATCCACTCTCGCTCTGATTTGGTGGGTCATGCAATAAATCGGTGGGTGTTGCGCAGCACAGCGAGGCGACGCAACGCCTACATTCATCCTGGACATACAACAAGGGGGCGAATCTTCATCCGCCCCCTGTGTGTCCGCTTATTCCTGCGGCTGTTCTTCGTCAGCGCCAGCCTCTAGCGGCTGCTCATCGTCGACGCCATCGTGGATGACATCGCCCTCAGACTCGACAGCGCCATCAATGTCACCTTCAAGCGCTTCGCCTTCGACTTCCGAAGGTTCCTGAACCCGCTCAAGCCCAACCAGGGTTTCATCGCTGGCCAGCTTGATCAAGGTGACGCCCTGGGTGTTACGACCCAGGCTGGACACTTCGTCAACACGCGTACGAACCAAGGTGCCCTGGTCAGAAATCAGCATGATTTCTTCACCATCCTGCACCTGGACTGCACCGACCAGACGGCCGTTACGATCGTTGCTGACCATGGCAATGACGCCCTGACCACCGCGTTTATACTCAGGGAACTCGCTGATCGCTGTACGCTTGCCATAACCACGCGCCGAAGCGGTGAGGATCTGGCTGCCTTCTTCAGGGATGAGCATCGAGATCAGTTTCTGACCTTCTGGCAGACGCATGCCGCGCACACCACGAGCCGTACGGCCCATCGCACGCACATCAGACTCTTTGAAGCGGGTGACCTTGCCGCCGTCGGAGAACAGCATCACTTCGCGTTCGCCATCGGTGATGGCCGCACTGATCAGCACGTCGCCTTCGTCCAGCTCCAGCGCGATCAAGCCAACGCTGCGTTGACGGCTGAACGATTCCAGCGGGGTCTTCTTCACGGTGCCGTTAGCGGTTGCCATGAAGATGAAGTGACCCTCGGTGTATTCCTCTACCGGCAACATGGTGGTGATGTATTCACCATCGTCCAACGGCAACAGATTGACCAGAGGACGACCACGCGCGGCGCGGGAAGCTTCTGGAATCTCATAGGTCTTGAGCCAGTACACCTTGCCTTTGCTGGAGAACAGCAACAGCGTGGTATGGCTATTGGCAACCAGCAGGTGAGCAATGTAGTCCTCATCCTTGATGCCAGTGGCCGACTTGCCTTTACCGCCGCGACGCTGAGCCTGGTACGCAGCCAATGGCTGGGTCTTGGCATAACCACCATGGGAAATGGTCACCACGCGCTCTTCTTCTGGAATCATGTCGCCCAGTGTCAGGTCGAGACGATGATCCAGAATTTCGGTACGGCGTACATCACCATATTCCGCACGAATGACTTCCAGCTCTTCACGGATCACCTCCATCAAGCGCACAGCGCTATTGAGGATGCGGATCAGCTCGCCGATCTGATTCAGAATCTCTTGATATTCGGCCAGCAGCTTCTCGTGCTCAAGACCGGTCAGACGGTGCAGGCGCAATTCAAGAATGGCTTGCGCCTGTTCTGGTGACAGGA
This sequence comes from Pseudomonas sp. NPDC096917, assembly GCF_044762555.1. Classification (NCBI taxonomy): domain Bacteria; kingdom Pseudomonadati; phylum Pseudomonadota; class Gammaproteobacteria; order Pseudomonadales; family Pseudomonadaceae; genus Pseudomonas; species Pseudomonas sp. NPDC096917. The sequence goes on from NZ_JBIWEO010000005.1 coordinate 8,535, forward strand.
AGTATTTGCCGTCACGCAGACCATATTGCGGATCGAGGTTTTCAGGACGGCACGAATCAGCGCCAGCCCGCTCAACCATCGCCACAACCGCCGTCGACTCCCAAGGTGTGCTGATCAGCGCTTCCTTGGCTTCAGACGGCGTAGGCGAAGCCTTGATCAGTGCGATCACAGGGTCGATGTTGGACAGCGCAACCGCCTGACCTTCAAGGATGTGACCACGCTCACGCGCTTTGCGCAGTTCGAAAACGGTGCGGCGCGTAACAACTTCGCGACGGTGACGCACGAACGCTTCAAGCAGGTCCTTGAGGTTCAAAATGCGTGGACGACCGTCGATCAAGGCAACAATGTTGATACCGAACACGCTTTGCAGCTGAGTCTGTGCATAAAGGTTATTGAGAATAACCTCCGGCACTTCGCCACGACGCAGTTCGATCACCACGCGCATACCGTCTTTGTCAGACTCGTCACGCAACTCGGTGATGCCTTCGAGCTTTTTCTCTTTAACCAGTTCGGCGATCTTTTCGATCAAACGCGCCTTGTTCAACTGGTAAGGCAACTCGGTGATCACGATCTGCTGACGACCACCGACCTTGTCGATGTCTTCAATGATCGAGCGGGCACGCATGTAAATGCGGCCACGACCGGTGCGATAGGCTTCGATGATGCCAGCACGACCGTTGATGATCGCCGCTGTCGGGAAGTCCGGACCCGGAATGAACTGCATCAGTTCATCGATGCTCAACTCAGGGTTGTCGATCAACGCCAGACAGCCGTCGATGACTTCGCCAAGGTTGTGCGGCGGGATATTGGTGGCCATGCCCACAGCGATACCGCTGGAGCCGTTGACCAACAAGTTGGGGATACGTGTGGGCATGACCGCCGGGATCATTTCCGTGCCGTCGTAGTTCGGCACCCAATCCACGGTTTCCTTGTGCAAGTCGGCCAGCAGCTCGTGGGCCAACTTGGTCATGCGCACTTCGGTGTATCGCATGGCCGCAGCGTTATCGCCGTCGACCGAACCGAAGTTACCCTGACCGTCTACCAGCAGGTAGCGCAGGGAGAATGGCTGAGCCATTCGAACGATGGTGTCGTAAACCGCGGTATCACCATGCGGGTGATACTTACCGATTACATCACCGACCACACGGGCAGATTTCTTGTACGGCTTGTTCCAGTCGTTATTCAGTTCGCTCATCGCAAACAGCACACGCCGGTGCACGGGCTTCAAGCCATCGCGTGCATCAGGCAGTGCCCGCCCGACAATTACGCTCATTGCATAGTCGAGGTAGGACTGTTTCAGCTCGTCTTCGATATTGACCGGGAGGATTTCTTTGGCCAGTTCGCCCATGAGAAGCCTGATTCCTTTTTCGGGTGAAACTTCGCCACATCCATTCGGGACGAACGAAGCTCGCCGCCGAGTGGCCACGTGCCACGCAACGACTTACGACAAATCAACGAGTTATGCTACGGATTTGCGCAGTAAGGGCAACCCTTGCAGGGCACCCCGGAAACCGCCGAATGTTATCACAATCGCCGCCACGCACCTATCCCCCAGATGCGCATGGAGCATAGTAATTGGCTCGACCACGGGCCTGAGAGGGCTCAGGAGGGCCGAGAGCACCAAATTGCACACCGCAAGCTCCAGGTTCAAAGCGCCTGAAGGGTTCCATCGCCCACCGCCCGGCCTCCAACTTGAAGCCTGCTTGCAGCGCATCACAACCTCAGTGCAATCGCTTTCGACACATCAACTGAGCCATTTTGGCTGCGTCCGGCCGCTCAACAATACCCTTCTCGGTCACGATAACGTCGATCAAATCCGCAGGCGTCACATCAAACACCGGATTGAACGCCTGAACGTCGGCACCTACACGCTTGCCCCCGACTTCCAGCAACTCGCTGCCATCACGCTCTTCAATCGGAATGTCATCGCCACTGGCCAGATCCATGTCAATGGTCGAGCTCGGCGCCACTACCATAAAGCGCACGCCATGGTGCATCGCGTTGACCGCCAACTGATAAGTGCCGATCTTGTTCGCCACATCGCCATTCGCGGTAATTCGGTCGGCGCCGACGATCACCCAGGTCACGCCCTTGGTTTTCATGATGTGAGCCGCCGCCGAGTCAACATTCAATGTGACTGGAATACCTTCGTTGGCCAACTCCCACGCGGTCAGCCGCGAGCCTTGCAGCCAGGGCCGGGTTTCATCGGCATACACATGCTCGATCATGCCTTCAATCCAGGCACCTCGAATCACCCCCAGCGCCGTGCCAAATCCACCGGTCGCCAGCGCACCGGTATTGCAGTGCGTCAGCACTGTCTGAGCATTGCCCTGATGGCGACGAATCACATCTACACCCAATTGCGCCATCGTCAGATTGGCCTCGCGATCACTCTCATGGATGGCAATCGCTTCGCCTTCCAGCACCTGCATGAGATCAGCACTGTCTTTGCTGCGCGCCAGACGATCGCGCATGCGATTGAGCGCCCAAAACAGGTTGACCGCGGTCGGACGCGAGTTCGCCAACAGGGTAAAATCCTGCTCCAGCGCCGCGATCCAATCGCCGCCTGCTGCCTGGCGCTCACGGGCCGCCAGCACCACCCCATAAGCCGCAGCAATGCCAATCGCCGGCGCACCACGCACAACCATATCGCGAATCGCCTGAGCAACCCCTTCAACCCCGGTAAATGCCAGCCAGCTCTCTTCAAAGGGCAAGCTGCGCTGATCCAGCAGATACAGGGCCTCACCCCGCCAATCAATGGCCTTTACCTTTTCTGCCGCCAACAACTGATCGCGCATGACTTCCCCTATCACCCTGATACAAAGCCGCCGATTATAGCGAGCCCACCCAGAAGACGCTCGGGTATACTTCGCCTCCTTTTTATAATGCACGGGAAGCCGTTTTAGATGCCAACCCAAACCTTGACCTTCGACTTACTGCTGCTACCTACCTGGCTGGTGCCTGTTGAACCCGCCTCAGTTGTACTCAAAGATCATGGCGTTGGTATCCGGGACGGGCGCATCGTGTTCATTGGCCCGCGCCATCTGGCCTTGAAGCACACCACCCTTGAAACCCGCGAGCTGCCGGACATGCTCCTCAGCCCGGGGCTGATCAATGCCCACGGCCATGCTGCGATGACCTTGTTCCGCGGTATGGCCGACGACCTGCCGCTGATGACCTGGCTGGAACAACACATCTGGCCGGCCGAAACCAAATGGGTCGATGAGGCATTTGTTCGTGACGGCACCGACCTGGCCATTGCCGAGCAGCTCAAAGGCGGCATCACCTGCTTCAGCGACATGTATTTCTTCCCGAAAGTGGCCAGCGAACGTGCGCACACCAGCGGCATCCGCGCCCAGATCGCGATTCCAATTCTCGATTTTCCAATTCCCGGCGCCAGCTCAGCAGATGAATCCCTGCGCCAGGCAGTCGAATTGTTCGGCGATCTGAAATATCACCCTCGCATCAAAATCGCCTTCGGCCCCCATGCGCCTTATACCGTAGGCGACGAAAACCTGGAGAAAGTCCGGGTGATTGCCGACGAGCTGGATGCGGCGATCCAGATGCACGTGCACGAAACCGCTTTCGAAGTGCAGCAGGCCGTCGAACAGCATGGCGAACGCCCCGTTGCCCGCCTCGCACGCCTGGGCCTGTTAGGCCCGCGCTTCCAGGCCGTTCACATGACCCAGATCAGTGATGACGACCTGAGCATGCTGGTGGAAAGCAACTCCAGCGTGATTCATTGCCCCGAATCCAACCTGAAACTGGCCAGCGGCTTCTGCCCGGTTGAGCGTTTATGGCAGGCAGGTGTCAATGTCGCGGTTGGCACCGACGGAGCAGCCAGCAATAATGACCTCGACTTGCTCGGCGAAACCCGCACCGCAGCGTTACTGGCCAAAGCGGTTGCAGGTTCGGCCACAGCACTGGATGCACATCGCGCACTGCGCATGGCAACACTCAACGGCGCACGCGCCCTGGGCCTTGAAAGTGAAGTGGGCTCAATCGAGGTCGGCAAAGCCGCCGACCTAGTGGCCTTTGATCTGAGCGGACTGGCCCAACAGCCCGTCTATGACCCCATCTCACAGCTGATCTACGCCACCGGCCGCGATTGCGTGAAGCACCTGTGGGTCGCAGGCAAGCAACTGCTCGATAATGGCCAATTGACCCGGATGGATGAGCAGCACCTGTGCGCGACAGCCAAAGCCTGGGGCGAGCGTATAAACAGCCATACTCATTGATTCCAAGTCTCAGGGTTCAGGCCCTGAGTTTTACCAGGATTTTTCAGCTTCAGAGGATTTACCCATGAGCAACGTCGACCACGCCGAGATCGCCAAATTCGAGGCGCTTGCCCATCGCTGGTGGGACCGCGAAAGCGAGTTCAAGCCGCTGCACGACATCAACCCGTTACGCGTCAACTGGATTGACGAACGCGTACAACTGGCTGGCAAAAAAGTGCTCGATGTCGGGTGCGGCGGCGGCATCCTCAGCGAATCCATGGCTCAACGCGGCGCGACCGTGATGGGTATCGACATGGGCGAGGCCCCGCTGGCGGTTGCGCAACTGCACCAGCTTGAATCCGGGGTAAACGTTGAATACCGCCAGATCACCGCTGAAGAACTGGCGCTTGAGATGCCCGGCCAATTCGATGTAGTGACTTGCCTTGAAATGCTGGAACACGTACCAGATCCCGCGTCCGTGATCCGCGCCTGCTATCAGATGGTCAAACCCGGCGGCCAGGTATTCTTTTCGACCATCAACCGCAACCCGAAATCCTATTTGTTCGCGATTATCGGCGCTGAATACATCATGAAGCTGATCCCGCGCGGGACCCATGACTTCAAGAAGTTCATCCGCCCTTCGGAGCTGGGTGCCTGGAGCCGCCAAGCCGGCCTGAGCGTCAAAGACATCATCGGTCTGACCTACAACCCGCTGACCAAGCACTACAAACTGGCCAACGATGTAGACGTCAACTACATGATCCAGACCCTTCGCGAGGAGTAATACATGCGTTTAAGAGCAGTTCTTTTTGACATGGACGGCACTCTGCTCGACACCGCGCCGGACTTTATCGCCATCTGCCAGGCCATGCGCGCCGAACGCGACCTGCCGCCGATTGATGACAAGCTGATTCGTGATGAAATCTCCGGCGGCGCACGCGCCATGGTCGCCGCGACCTTTGGCATAGACCCTGAATCTGCGGATTTTGAAGCACTGCGCCTGGAGTTTCTTGAACGCTATCAGCGTGACTGTGCCGTAAACAGTAAGCTCTTTGACGGCATGGCCGAACTGCTGGCCGACATCGAAAAGGCTCATTTGCTATGGGGCGTCGTGACCAACAAGCCGGTGCGCTTTGCCCAGCCGATCATGGAGCAGTTGGGGCTGGCCGAGCGCTCAGCCCTGCTGATCTGCCCTGACCACGTAAGCCGCAGCAAACCCGACCCGGAACCGCTGATCCTGGCCTGCAAAATGCTCGACCTTGATCCCGCCAGCGTGCTGTTTGTGGGTGACGACCTGCGCGACATCGAGTCGGGCCGCGATGCGGGCACTAAAACGGCTGCTGTGCGCTATGGCTATATCCACCCGAACGACAATCCGGACCATTGGGGCGCCGATGTGGTGGTCGATCACCCGGCCGAACTGCGCAAGGTGCTGGATAACGCCATGTGCAGTTGCTGACACGCGGACGCAGCACGCAATTTTTGCTTTTTGTTGAGGTGTTTTATGTTTGATTATTCCGCCCGCCCCAACCTGCTCCAGGGCCGCGTCATTTTGGTCACTGGCGCGGGGCGCGGCATTGGTGCCGCTGCTGCCAAAACCTATGCTGCACACGGCGCCACCGTGCTGCTGCTGGGCAAGACAGAAGCCAACCTGAGCCAGGTTTACGACGACATTGAAGCTGCAGGACACCCACAACCGGCTGTCATTCCTTTCAACCTCGAAACGGCCCTGGCCCATCAGTACGACGAGCTGGCCGCAATGATTGAAAGCGAGTTCGGCCACCTTGACGGCCTGCTGCACAACGCCTCGATCATCGGCCCCCGCACACCGCTTGAACAGCTGTCCGGCGAGAACTTCATGCGCGTCATGCAGGTTAACGTCAACGCAACGTTTATGCTCACCAGCACGTTGCTGCCGTTGCTCAAGCTGTCACAGGATGCATCCGTGATCTTCACATCCAGCAGCGTTGGACGTAAAGGCCGCGCCTATTGGGGCGCCTACGGCGTTTCGAAATTCGCCACCGAAGGCTTGATGCAAACCCTGGCCGACGAAGTTGAAACTGTTTCATCCGTTCGCTCCAACAGCATCAACCCTGGTGCCACCCGGACCAGCATGCGTGCATTGGCCTACCCGGGCGAAAACCCGCAGAACAACCCCGAGCCAGAAACCATCATGCCGGTCTACCTGTACCTGATGGGGCCTGACAGCACCGGCATCAACGGCCAGGCATTCGACGCACAATAAAAGCATGACTACAAAAAAACCGAAGGCTGCGTTCATACGCAGCCTTCGGTTTTTTATGCGCCTCACACCGGTTGACGCTGTCTGAGCGCCCCGCAGGAGCCGCCTTAAGCTGCGAGCTTCTGATCAGCCTACACGCCAATCAGCTCACTGCCAGCTCTCTGTGCTCACGCACAACAGGCGCTTTTTCGAATTGCAGACAGCTCTGCAAAAACAGGTACTTGTAGTCATAGCTCTTGCAAATCGCCTTGCGCAACTCGGTTTTCAGCTCCTGACTCGGGTTCATCCCCGCCAGCGTGCAGATGATTTCCAGGGCCTCCCAAGGATGTTCATCGTCATATTGGGCGTGCATCTTCAACCATTTCATGGCGCGCTTGCGCCCTTCCTGCGGAAAGGACTCTTCGTAGATACTTTTGGAACAAACGACCGCAGCCCACTCACCGACAGCCCCTTCAATGGCATAGTTGGTTGCCGCCATCGACACAGCCAGCGAATCCGTCACGCAGCTATGCCAGCACCAATCATTGAGGGCCTGAAATTCGGCCGGAATGTCCTGTGCATTCATGTCGTCAAGGCTGACATCATGCGCGCGCGCCCAGTTCACCCAATAATCCGCATGATTCAACTCAACCCTGATGTTGCGAATCAACCAGCGACGCGCCATGTCTTCGCCAGGGTGGCGGCCATAACGGGTTTTGCCCAGATTGTGCCCCATGTACAGAGAGAACTGCTCGACCACCGGCCAGCCGCCGATCAGGTAAAGTCGCAAGGTCTTTTCACTGAGCGTGTTATCACGCATGCGCTTGTAGATTTCATGCTCAACCACCCGCCGCTTGCTTTCGCTGCAATCGCGGATCAGTTGCTGTGCCCACTCGGGGTAACTGGTCGCTTCCATAAGAGGCCCAGTACGGTTGAATGCATCGATCACTATCGGGTTCCTTCTGAAAGGTGATTTTCAAAATACCACTAACACTTAGCGCAAAGTGCCCGGCAACTTCAAAGCTAAAGGCCTGGGGCGCTTGGGCATATACCATAAGCTGTCACAGGTGAACACGTGCGGGCGCTCAACAACATAACCCTGCGCATAATCGACGCCGATGTCGACTAAAGCCTGTTCAATTTGCGAGGATTCGACGAACTCGGCAATCGTACGCTTACCCATAACGTGCCCGATATGGTTAATCACTTCTACCATAGCCTGATTAATTGGGTCATCAAGCATGTCTTTTACAAAGCTGCCATCGATCTTTAAAAAATCGACAGGCAGGTGTTTCAGGTAGGCAAATGAAGACATCCCTGCACAAAAATCATCTAAAGAGAAATGGCAACCCAGCGCCTTGAGATCATTTATAAAACGAATGGCGCTGCCCAAATTGGCAATCGCGCTGGTTTCCGTGATTTCAAAACAAATCTGGCTGGGTGAAACGCCATAGCATTCAAACTGTTCATGCAAAAACGCCAGAAAATCATCATCGCCAATGGTCGTGCCCGAGAGGTTGATGGCACACATGGCCATCGGTCGCCCGGCCCCTTGGGCCGAGCACTCGGAAATGATCTTGAATACATTCTCGACCACCCAACGGTCAATAGAGGTGATCAAGCCATAACGCTCAGCTGCCGGGATAAAACTGTCAGGCAGGATCATGCGCCCGTTTTCATCATGCAGACGCAACAAAATCTCAATATGACCGTTGTCCTCCTGGGTGTCTCCCAGCGGGACGATCGCTTGCGAGTAGAGGCAAAAGCGATTTTCTTCCAACGCAACATGCAACCGCTGAACCCATGCCATTTCACCAAAGCGTAATGACAGCTCAGAGTCATCCTCGTGATAAACCTGAACCCGATTGCGCCCCTTCTCCTTGGCCATGTAGCAGGCCATGTCGGCCGCACGCAAGGAGGCCTCAAGCGTCACCGGGACTTGATGGATATGCACAAGGCCAATACTGATAGTGTTCAGAAACGGACGACCCTTCCAGGCAAAATGCAGGCTTTGCACCGTCTGACGCAATCCTTCAGCAATTTTTTCGGCCATGTCGGCCGGACAGTTTTCCAGCAAAATGCCAAATTCATCTCCGCCCAGTCGCGCCAAAGTGTCGCCTTCACGGAGACCGGACTGCAAAAGCGCACAAATATGACGCAGCAATTCGTCACCCGCCGCATGCCCGCAGGTATCATTGACCAGCTTGAATTGATCAAGATCCAGCAGCATCAGCGCATGCCGCCCCTGCAGTCGCGCCAGATTTTGCAGCACCAAGTCCAGGCGGTACTCAAACTCGCGTCGATTAGCCAACCCGGTGAGCGCGTCATGGGTTGCCTGCCAGGTCAAGTTGGCAATGTACTGACGCTCTTGAGTCATGTCATGAAGCACCAGCACCGCCCCGCTGACTTTGCCCCCATGCAGGAGGGGCGCCCCCACCAGGGTGACGGCAACCGTACTGCCGTCCATGCGCTGAATCAACTTGGAGTGCTCACTGTTGTTGCCCAACCGTCCGCTAAGCACGCGATCAATCAGTTTGAAACCATCATCCGGCGCGCCTTCATCAAGCAATTTGAACAGCGCTCCCAGTGGCACGCCCTGCGCCTGTTCGGACTTCCAGTGAGTCAGCCGCTCAGCCGCCGGATTCATGTAGGCAATAGCCCCATTCACATCAGTACTGATAACCCCATCACCAATGGATTCCAGAGTGATTTGCACCCGCTCCTTCTCTAACTGCAATGCTTCGGCAAACGCACTGCGCTGCAGGAGAATTTTTTGCGTACGCAACAGCGCCAGAAAAATCAGCCCCAAGGCCGTGGCCAGGTTGATGATGACCAGCAATTTCAAAATAAAGCGCGACGCTTCGCCCAAAGCATCGCTAAACGCCTTGGCGGCCGGCGTCACCGCCTCATTGATGGCATAAATCTGCGCTTTCCACTGCTTGATGTCAGCCTCTGACATCTGGTTGGTGCTGATAAGCCGATGCATCTCTTGCGCCAGATTATCGAGCTTGACCAGGTAATCATCGCCCACACTCCATTTCTGGATGGCCTTGTCCAGGTAGCTGAAATTACGAAAATTTTGATAGAACCAAATCAGACTGGAGACATCTTCAGGGCTATTACCGCCTTGCAGGATGCCTTCGCGGGCCGCCGTCATGTCAGGCGACGATTGGTCCAGTGCAACCCGCAGCTTATGACCGCCCTGGGGGACCAGAATGGAACGCTGATATTGCTCGAAAATAGAAGGATCGCGACTGTCGGCGTACAGGCTTAGAAAGTAGATCGCATCTTTTTGGCCTTTGGACCATAAGCTTTCACCTGCGACATAGCCCCTCACGGCAGAGAGCATATAGAGGCTCACACAGCCCAATAACGCCTGAAACAGCACCACCGCAATAAAGGGCCAGACAATCCCCAACAAATGCGGCGTTCCGAGGGTATCTTTTGGCTTCATGAGTTACCTTTGCTGCAAGCTACCAGATGAACTCAAAAGAAAGAGCATCCGAATCAGATTAGGCTAATTTCCGACATTCGGAACGACTCGTACTGCTGGTCAACACCCAATAAACTCAATCGGCTGGCATTACGGTCACTCGACTTCAGGTTTGCTGCAGATGCCCGTACAACTTTGCATAAAGACCGCCTTCAGCAATTAACTGCTGGTGGTCGCCCTCCTCGGCAATGTGTCCGCCATCAAACACCAACACCCTGTCTGCCTGTTTTACCGCAGAAAGACGGTGAGCAATGATCAAAGTCGTGCGCCCGCTCAAGAATTTTCCTAAAGCGTGATGCAGGTTGTATTCGGTGGCCGCATCGAGGGCGCTGGTGGCTTCATCGAGAATCACTATCTTGGGTTCGGCCAGTACCATGCGAGCAATTGCCAGGCGCTGGCGCTGCCCACCTGACAAGCGCACACCTGAACGCCCGACAATGCTGTCCAGGCCTTGGGGCAAGGTCAAAACAGTGCCATCGAGCTGAGCGATCTCAAGGGCGCGCCAACAGGCTTCATCGGTGCGCTCACGACCCATGGTCAAGTTAGCCCGCACCGTATCGTTGAACAGTGCCGGATGCTGCAACACTACCGCCACATGTTCGCGAATGATCTCCAGGCCAATTTCTGGCTGACTGACGCCAGCAAAGGAAATGCTCCCGGACTGCGGCGTATACAACCCCAGCAGCAGTTGCACCAAGGTGCTTTTACCGCCGCCACTGGTACCGACAATTGCCACCTTCTCGCCTGGCGCAATGCTCAGGTTAAGCTGATCCAGCACCCGCTCTTCGCCGTAACTGAAACTCAGATCACGAATGTCGATACCCACTGTTTCGCGCCCCGCAAACGGGTTAACGCCCCCCGGGTACTGCGGCTCATCCGCACGCGCCAGCAATTGGTTGATACGCGTCAGCGCCCCGCCTGCCGCATAAAAGGCGTATTGCAAATTCAGCAACTGCTCGACCGGCCCGATCATGAACCACAAGTAGCTGAACACCGCCAGCATCTGGCCAATCGACAGATCAGAGAACAACACTGTCAGCATCGCCGCCGCACGGAAAATATCGATACCGAACTGGAACAACAAACCGCTGGCGCGGTTCGATGCATCGCTTTTCCATTGCGAGGCGACGGCAAAATCCCGAACCTCACGCGCCCGCTGCTGCAAACGGCCAAGGAAAAACGCCTGGCGGTTACCCGCGCGCACTTCTTGAATCGCATCCAGGGTTTCAGTCAGGGCTTGGGTGAAACGCGCCGTGCTGTCGTTTTCGAGTTTTTTGAGATGCTTGATGCGCTTGCCCAGTTGCACCGTGGCGTAAATCACCAACGGGTTAAACAACAGGATCAGCAATGCCAACTGCCAGTGCATCCACAGCAAAATCGCCGACGTTCCGATCAAGGTAAGCATTGCCACCAAAAACCGGCTTAATGTCTCGCCGACAAACTTGTCGAGTGTGTCGAGATCGGTGACCAGATGCGTGGTGACAGTGCCGCTCCCAAGACTTTCATATTCGGCCAGCGAGATACGTTTTAAACGCTCGATCAAACGCACCCGAATACGAAACACAATGTCTTTGGCCAGCCGTGAAAACAGACGCGCCTGCAATACGTTGAACAATAACGCGCCAGTACGCAGCAGCAACGTCATCAAGAGCATCAGACCGATATAGCCAACCGACGTCTGCCACGCGGCAGGCAACGCGTTGTTCATTACTTTCAACGCAGCGTCGCCATGCCCCAACAACACTTCGTCCACCAACAACGGCAACAGCAACGGAATCGGTACGCTGCACAACGTGGCCAATACCGCCACACCGTTGGCAATCCACAACGCTTTTTTATGACGTAGGGCCAAGCGCCGAATTTCGGCCCAGCTCAGACGGTCGGCAGCGCGGGAAGTGGATGGCTTGGAAGAGGGATCAAACACTCGCGGCACGTTCAAGCCAGCGGCCCAAAAGATCAGACAGAGGTTCTAGCGGCTGATAGCCATTGGTCAGCAATGCCAGTTGGCCATTACGCTCGGCAAGCAAGGTGGGGAACCCGGCAATGCCCAAATCCTGAACCCAGGAGAAGTCTGCGGCAGTGGCGGCATGTTGCTCCACGCTATCGAATGCAGCGGCGAACTCAATGCGCGATAAACCGGCCTGCTCGGCAAGTTCAACCAGCAACGGTGTTTGCGTCACATCCAGCCCTTGCACATAAAACGCCTGCTGAATGAGCTTGAGCAACGCCCATGCGCACTCCGGTGCCAGACTGCGCGCGGCGACCACAGCACGACACGCGGGCTCACAGTCGTAGACAAAACCCTCGGGCAACGCGCCCTCAAAACGGAACGCTTGCCCAGTAGCCTCGGCTACCGCCTGCCAATGCTCAAGAATGTAACGTCGCGTGGCAGGCTCCAACGCCGCCCCGCTGCCGGTGCGCAACCCGCCCACCACCAGGTGCAGGTCCACACCGGCAGCTTGCGCCTGCTCAACCAAGGCTTGCGCGATGGGGGCAAAACCCCAGCACCATGAGCACATCGGATCCATCACATAGAGCAGGCGCGCGGACATATTAAGCCTCGGCAGGTTTGCGGTAGTTGTGGCCAATCGGATGTGGCTGATTGCGGGCCTTGGCCAGTTCAATCTGTTTTTGGCGGTCAATCGCGCTGCGACGGGTTTTCTCGCTCAGCTTGTCCCAGCAATGCGGGCAACTGATCCCCGGCTGGTAGTGTTCCGACTCACGGTCCGCAATGCTGATAGGCGTACGGCAGGCATGGCACTGATCGTACTCTCCTTCAGTCAGGTCATGGCGTACGGTCACACGGTTATCAAACACGAAGCAGTCACCTTGCCACTTGGTTTCTTCCTGCGGTACCTGTTCGAGGTACTTCAGAATCCCGCCTTTAAGGTGATATACCTCGTCAAAACCCTGGCTAAGCATGTAGCTCGATGCTTTTTCACAGCGAATGCCGCCTGTACAGAACATGGCGACTTTCTTGTGCTTGGCCGGGTCGAAGTTGGCTTTGATGTAGTCGGGAAATTCGCGAAAACTGGTGGTTTTCGGATCAATCGCGCCTTCAAACGTGCCAATCGAGACTTCGTAGTCGTTACGGGTATCAATCAATAACACCTCTGGATCGCTGATCAGTGCGTTCCAGTTCTCGGGGTCGACATAGGTTCCGACTTTTTTGTTCGGGTCCACGCCTTCTACGCCGAGGGTGACGATTTCTTTCTTCAACTTGACCTTGGTCCGATAGAACGGCTGATCTTCGCAGTAGGACTCCTTGTGATCAATATCGACCATGCGCGGATCGTTCTTGAGCCAGGCCATCAGCCCGTCAATCCCTTCGCGGCTGCCTGAAACGGTGCCGTTAATGCCTTCTTCAGCAATCAGCAAGGTGCCTTTGATGCCGTTATCAACCATTGCCTTGAGCAAGGGTTCGCGCAGTTCAACGTAATCTTCAAGGGTGACGAATTTATACAGTGCAGCTACGACAATTGACGCGGTCATTCTGTCTCTCTCCAGGTGGCTACCCTCGCAAAGGGTGAACCGGATACCAAAAAAAACGCGCCGACTAAGCGGCGCGCTGCGGATTCTAACAAAAACGCGTGTTAGTGCCCACCGCCAGCACACGTCGGCGAGGCCGGGGCTGTGCCGATTTTCGCCCACTCTTCAGGCGTATACGTGTGCAGAGCCAACGCATGGAACTCCCCCATCAAGTCACCCAGAGTGGCGTAGACCTTTTGGTGACGCTTGACGCTATTGAGCCCGGCGAACTGCTCGCTGACCACCACCGCCTTGAAGTGCGTCTGCAACCCGCGACTGTGCATGTGGCTTTCATCCAGCACTTTCAAATGCTCGGGTTGCAACGCGCTCAGCGCCGTTTCGATACGTTGTTGCATGTCCATTCAGGCTCCGCTTACTTCTTCTTGGCCGGGGCAGCTTTAGGCTCCAGCTCGGCAGTCATGTCAGCCAGCAGCTTGTTGACCACAGGCACGGCGCTCTCCAGCTTGGCCTGAGTCATTTGGGCAGATTGCTGGGTCAACTGAGGCATTTTTTCCAGGACTTTCTTGCCCAGTGGCGACTGGTAGAACTTCACCAGATCGTTGAGCTCCGATTCGCTGAAGTTGGCGGTGTACAGCTTGACCATGTCAGGCTTGAGCTTGTCCCAGCCAATGGCTTTGTCCAGAGCGGTGTTGGCTTTGGCCTGGTAGGTTTCCAGCAGGGCTTGCTTGGACGCTGGCGCTTTGGTCTGCTCAAAACGCTGAGCAAACATTTGCTGCACTTGCATGTAGACCGGAGTCCCCAGTTTGTCGGCGTGTGCCAGTTTGAGGAACGTTTCAGCACTGGCAGCGTGGCTGGCTGCATCGGCAAAAACCTGGCCGCTGGCGCATACCAGAGCAACTGCAGTACAGATGGCGCGAAGACGGGTCATCGAGTTTCCTTTATCTAGCAAGCGAGGTCGAACCCCAGGGGCGACCATTCTGCGCCTAACAAAGTGTGTCACTCAACCCCGAGACTGACAGGGGGTTCTCAACCATCCGACAAAAGCCTCCAAAACCAAAGTTTGAACCTCTTTGGGTAATCAGCGCCTAAGCTCACTGATCAACCCCTAAGGAGAACAAGCCTGATGAGCCGTATCGAAACCGACAGCCTGGGTGAAGTGAACGTACCGGATGAGGCCTATTGGGGCGCTCAGACTCAGCGCTCGCTGATTAACTTCGCCATCGGCAACGAGAAAATGCCCCTGGCTGTGCTGCACGCTCTGGTACTCATCAAAAAGGCCGCGGCGCGGGTTAATGATCGCAACGGGGATCTACCTGCCGACATTGCACGCCTGATTGAACAGGCGGCAGACGAAGTTCTCGCCGGCGAGCACGATGATCAGTTTCCGCTGGCCGTGTGGCAAACCGGCAGCGGCACCCAGAGCAACATGAACGCCAATGAAGTGATCGCCGGTCGAGCCAACGAACTCGCAGGCAAAGGCCGTGGCGGCAAGTCCCCGGTGCATCCGAACGATCACGTCAACCGCTCGCAAAGCTCTAACGACTGTTTTCCTACCGCCATGCACATTGCCGCCGCCAAGGCTGTTCACCAGGACCTGCTGCCCGCGATCAGCGAGTTGTCCGGCGGGCTTGCCGAATTATCGGCGCGCTACATGAACCTGGTTAAAACGGGCCGCACCCACATGATGGATGCAACGCCCATTACCTTCGGCCAGGAGCTTTCAGCTTATATCGCCCAACTTGATTATGCCGAGAGGGCGATCCGCGCCTCGCTGCCGGCCGTGTGCGAACTGGCCCAGGGCGGGACTGCCGTGGGTACCGGGTTAAATGCCCCACACGGTTTTGCTGAAGCCATTGCGGCAGAACTTGCGGCCTTGTCCGGCTTGCCATTTGTCACCGCGCCGAACAAGTTTGCCGCGCTGGCCGGGCATGAGCCACTCACCACGTTGTCGGGCGCCCTGAAAACCCTGGCCGGGACCCTGATGAAGCTGGCCAACGACTTCCGTTTGCTGGGCTCGGGACCACGCGCCGGATTGGCTGAAATCAGACTGCCAGCCAATGAACCGGGCAGCTCAATCATGCCCGGCAAGGTGAACCCGACCCAATGTGAAGCCTTGTCGATGCTGGCCTGTCAGGTCATGGGCAATGACGTTGCAATCGGTTTTGCCGCCAGTCAGGGGCACTTGCAGCTCAACGTCTTCAAACCCGTGATCATCCATAACCTGTTGCAGTCGATTCAGTTGCTGGCCGATGGCTGCACCAATTTCAATGAGCACTGCGTAACGGGCCTTGAACCGGACGCCGCAAAAATGGCTGAACATCTGGAACGCGGGCTGATGCTGGTCACAGCCCTCAACCCGCATATCGGCTATGACAAGTCGGCTCAAATCGCCAAAAAGGCCTATGCCGAAGGGTTGACCTTGCGCGAAGCCGCGCTGGAGTTGGGCTACGTGACCGATGAAGAGTTCAGCCAGTGGGTGCGCCCGCAGAACATGCTGAGTCCGGGCAAGCATTAATCCCCAAACCCTTTAGGCGCGAGCGTGACTCGCGATCTTTTAAAAGACCAAAAGATCGCGGGCAAGCTCGCGCCTACACAGGCGATTCCACCGGTGGGGTGACTTATTTCTTATGCTTTTTAGCGTGTTTATCGCTTTTCTCAAAGGCCGCTTCCAGCGCCTCGTTGATGGTGCGCAACACTTTGACCCGCGCCCAGCGCTTGTCATTGGCCGCGACCAATGTCCAGGGTGAAATCTCGGTGCTGGTGCGATCAACCATGTCGCACACAGCAGTGCGATACAGGTCCCATTTTTCGCGGTTGCGCCAATCTTCTTCGGTGATTTTGAAACGCTTGAACGGAATGGTTTCACGCTCCTGAAAACGCTCCAGCTGAGTTTGTTTATCAATCGCCAACCAGAATTTAACGACGATCACTCCCGCATTCCTCAGCTGCTCTTCAAAATCATTGATCTCGCCGTAAGCCCGCATCCAGTCCGCCTGGCTGCAAAAGTCTTCAACCCGCTCCACCAGCACCCGGCCATACCAGGAGCGGTCAAAGATCGTGAATTTGCCCCGCGCAGGTATCTGCCGCCAAAAACGCCAGAGGTACGGTTGTGCACGCTCGTCCTGGGAAGGCGCGGCGATCGGCACAATGTTGTATTGGCGCGGGTCGAGCGCCGCTGCCACCCGACGAATGGAGCCACCCTTGCCGGCCGCGTCGTTACCTTCGAAGACGGTGATCAGCGCATGCCGACGCATGCGTTTGTCTCGCATCAAGCCCGACAAACGCGCCTGTTCGGTAATCAATTGCTCCTGATAGTCGTCCTTTTCCAGACGCTGGGTCATATCCAGACAGTCAAGCAGGCTCAGACCATCGCGGTTTTCAGGCAACGGCGGCACATTGATCGGACGTACCCGCGCCTTGGGAGCGTTGAGTGCCGCTTGCAGACCTTCGAGCAGGATTTTGCCCACGGTCAGACTGCGATAATGGGGGTCAAGGCCCTCAACGATGTGCCACGGCGCGTAATCACGACTGGTACGGCGAATCACGCGTTCGCCGTAACGCACAAACTTGTCGTAGGTTTGTGACTGCTGCCAGTCCAGTGGGCTGATGCGCCAACTGTGCAGCGGGTCGTCCTTAAGCGCGTTGAGGCGCGCTTTCATTTGTTTTTTAGACAAGTGAAACCAGAGTTTGAAAATCACTGCACCTTCATCACACAGCATTCTTTCAAGCCGCTCGGCGCCGGTAATGGCTTGATCAAGCACCGCGTTCTTGATCACGCCGTGCACCCGCCCCTGCAGCATTTGGCTGTACCAATTACCAAAGAACACGCCCATCCGACCTTTGGCCGGCAAATGACGCCAATAACGCCACGCGGGCGGGTGGGCGAGCTCCTCGTCGGTTTGCTGGTCAAACGTGCGTACTTCAATCAGACGCGGGTCCATCCACTCATTCAGCAGCTTGACCGTTTCTCCCTTACCCGCGCCTTCGATGCCATTGATCAGCACAATGACCGCCGTGCGCTTCTGTTGCTGCAGGTCGAATTGCGCCTCAAGCAGGGCTTCACGCAAAGCGGGAACTTCTCTGTCGTAAGTTTCTTTATCGATGGAATGACCGATTTCAGCAGATTCAAACATAGGAAGCTCCCTGGCAAGATGAGACAAGCCTAGCCGATTGCTCTTTACGGCGTCGCAACAAAGCTCATAAAACGGTCATCAATCAATCGCGCTGTGAGCGATCAGCTAGAATGGCCGCCTTGCCGTTGCCGAGCTTCACATGACTACTGAAATGCCCAATGCCCAGATTGACTGGGATGACCAAGGTCGCCCGCACTCGCGGGTGTTTGATGACGTGTATTTTTCCGACAAGTCGGGTCTCGAAGAAACACGCTATGTATTCATCGAGCAGAACGCGTTGCGCGAACGTTTTGCAGCGTTGCCCATTAATGGCCAATGGGTCATCGGCGAAACCGGTTTTGGGACCGGGCTGAATTTTCTGTGCGCCTGGCAGTTATTTGAGCAGACGGCTCACCCTGACGCCCGCCTGCACTTCATCAGCGTTGAAAAATACCCGTTGACCCGCGACGACTTGCAGCGCGCCCTCGCCCTCTGGCCTGAGCTGGCGACCTGGAGCGAGCAACTGCTGGCCGCCTATTACGCCATTCATCCGGGCTTTCAACACCTGAGCCTGGCCAATGGTCGAGTGACCCTCACGTTGTTGATCGGCGATGTGCTGGAGCAATTGCCACAGCTGGATGCGCGCATCGACACATGGTTTCTGGACGGGTTCGCGCCAGCGAAAAACCCTGAGATGTGGACACCCGGACTGTTTGCCCAGTTGGCGCGCCTCGCTGCCCCCGGCTCGACCATCAGCACCTTTACCAGCACGGGCTGGGTTCGCCGGGCATTGAACGACGCAGGCTTCAAAATGCGTCGAACGCCGGGTATTGGTCACAAATGGGAAATCCTGCGCGGCAGCTTTATCGGCTTGCCGGAGCAAGCGCTCGCCCTCCCCGAAAGCAAACCCTGGTTCGCCCGCCCCCCCCAGATCGAAGGCGAGCGCAGAGCCCTGGTGATTGGCGGCGGATTATCCGGCTGCGCCAGCGCCCACAGCTTGGCCACGCGCGGGTGGAAAGTGTGTTTACTGGAGCGCCATGAACGCTTGGCCAAAGAAGCTTCGGGAAACCCGCAAGGCGTGTTGTATATGAAGCTTTCGGCCCACGGCACGACATTGTCGCAATTGATTGTCAGCGGCTTCGGTTACACCCGTCGCCTGTTGGAGCAACTGCAGCGTGGGCGCGACTGGGACGAGTGCGGCGTGCTGCAATTGGGGTTCAATGCCAAGGAGGCTGAGCGTCAGGCGCAGTTGGCAGCGGCCTTTGCACCCTCGCTGGTGCACCTGCTTGATCAGCCGCAAGCACAAGCATTGGCAGGCGTCGAACTGGCACACGGCGGGTTGTTCTATCCCGAAGGTGGGTGGGTGCACCCGCCGGCGCTGTGCCAGTTCCAGGCCTTGCACGTAAATATCGAAGTGCTGACCCACCATGATGTGCTGCAACTGGAACACGTTGATGGCCAGTGGCTGGCCCGCCAGGGCGAACAGGTACTGGCCAGTGCACCCGTGGTGATTCTGGCCGGGGCTGCAGAGGTCAAACGCTTCCCGGCGGCCAGCGGCTTGCCGCTTAAGCGTATCCGCGGGCAAATCACCCAACTGGTTGAAACCCCAGCCAGCGCCGCGCTCAAAACAGTGGTCTGCGCCGAAGGCTACATCGCCCCCGGACGACTCGGCGAACATACTCTGGGCGCCAGCTTTGACTTTAATAATGAAGACCTAACCACCACGGCGGCCGGGCACCAGGGCAATCTCGACTTGCTGCAAGAAATATCCCCGGACCTGACACAGCGCCTGGGTGAGCAGCTTGACCCTCAAACCCTGCAGGGTTGGGCCGCCTTTCGTTGCACCAGCCCGGACTACTTGCCGATTGTTGGCCCCTTGGCAGACCCGCAATCCTTTGCACACACTTATGCCGTATTGCGTAAAGATGCTCGGCAAGTACCCGACGCCGCATGTCCTTGGCTCGAGGGCTTGTACGTCAACAGTGGCCATGGCTCTCGCGGATTGATCACCGCGCCGCTGTCAGGTGAACTGTTGGCGGCGTGGATCAACAACGAGCCTTTACCCTTGCCGCGAGCAGTCGCGCAAGCCTGTCATCCCAATCGATTTATGCTGCGCACACTGATCAAAGGTCTGTAGAAGGGGAAGAAGAGGCCGTGCCCACAGTCACTGATTCATTGGTTTTATTCAGGCACCAGACATCCACACTGACATCCATCCTGTGGCGAATCCCGGTGACCAACTGCACATAACGGCCGCTGGTCATTTCTGGTGAACGCCTCAAGAGCGCATTCAATTCGTCGTGAAAAGGCTCAGTCATGAGCAGGTAATCGGCTTTGTTGCGCTCAATCAAATACGCTCTCCAGCAATCGAGTGTACTGATAAACGCGTTCAACTCAGCGGAGCCCTCGCCGCTGGTGATCTGCAGCTGTGCGGTATTCAGGTCGTGTGCCGTGACCCCCGCCAAGTTATTAAAAATCATGCTTTGAGGTTGACCGGGCAAGTTGAGAGGCTTGGCTAATCCGGTGCGGTACGCCAGAAGTACCTCAAGCTCATCCGCGCCGATCACACCGGTTGCCAACTGCAGGGTGTAGTGCTCAGAGGCGATTTTTGTGAGTTTATCCAATCGGTACAAGCGCCTGCCCAGGTTAATTAAATCGCTTTCCTGACGCGTCGGGTCTGTTGAAATACGGGCCAGTTCCACTTGTATTTCCAACGCGCTGAAACTCAAGGCAACGCTGTCGGTACAACTGCGCGGGGCCGCTGCGATGTCGATTACGTCCCGACGCAAGTCAGCATTCTCATTGGCGGCTTCTATCACTTCCCACACCCGACGACTTAGGTCCTGACGCACATTCTGAGCATCTGCGGTGGTGGTCAGTCGGCTGACCACATTGAAGAAGTCTTCACTATTGGGCTCAGATCTCAGGGTATTCCACAGCAGCTCACGCCTGCTGCGCTCATGACTGGTGATGCCTGCGGTCCAGAATTCAAAAGCGGCCGCTTCACTGAGCAACGCTTCACTGTCGACCCCCATGGTGCTACCACCTTGCATGACAAAGCGCGCCAAGCGCAGTCGACTGGCAGCTGATAACGGGTTATTCGATAAGGTGATATTGCGGGTGACCCTGGGAGATGTCTGAAAAATATCTTCCGGAATCTCGGCAATATGGTTTTGCCGCAAGTCCGCCGCTTCTAACAGGGGGCGGCTTGCAAGGGCTTGAGGCCAGGTATCTATCCAGGTGCGGCGCAAATAAATACGCCGCAAATGATTCAGACGACTGAGATCCAGACCTGCCCCCAGAAAATTATCAGTGAGATTAAGCACCTCAAGCTTGCTTAGGCCCAGCAGCATCGATTGATTTGCGGCATTCATGAACAGCTCGTTTTGAGCCAGGGATAAATGACGTAAATTGGCCATCGTTTCCAGTGGAAGGGGCAAGGTGTTCATCTGGTTATTGTCCATTTCAAGGACTTCAACGCCGCTGAAATGCTCAAGAAAACTATCCGCAGTGTTCTTGCAATTCATATTGTTGAGCTTGAGCACCCGAATATGAGTGAAGTCAGCCATGACAGGCAGCACAGGAAAACTTCCCACCCGTAAACCACTCAGGTTCAAGGTGCGACCTTCGACACTGTCCGCCTGAGGGTAGAACCTGGGATGCCTGCGCCAGATACGCTCGATGATGCCGGCGGCCTGATACCGGTCTTCAGCATGATCAACAGGCGAATGCGCCAAAGGAATTTCTGAGGGCGTGGAGTCAATCCATGTTTGCAAGCAATTGCGCAAAGAGGTTCTGACACGTTTGCGTTCGCGCAATGCGCGTAAAGGCTCAACCCCACTCTCAACCAGCATGTCGAGACAATCCAGCACCTGCTCCTGGCTGTATTCAGGGAACAATTCGCGAACTCGACGCTGCAAAGCACTGGAATGCCCACCCGCATCCAGGCCGCACAAGGGATAGCCAATTTGCCCGTCAGGCATCACGCTGGGTGGCTTGAAGCCGGGTTTTATCGGCTGCATGCCTAACACCTGTGCTGATTCCTGACGCGCATTAGCCGCCTGTGCAGCCAGGGCTTCGTGAAAGGCATCACTGCCCCTCAAAGCGTCAAGCCCCATGCCTTCGCGCTCCAGAGGCGTCAGTGACTCGAACATGGCATCAGACAGTTCAGCCGATATTCCCGGCTCAAGGGTGTAAATCGATCCTCTAGGCTTATAACGTAAAACCCCCTGTTCGGTTTTCACCAGCACTCGCGGGGTGATGGGCGCGCGAGTATTGCCAACCGTGCGCGTGACCGATCCCTGCAGCGAACCTGTGCGCACTTCCCAGCGGATATCGGCTGGCCACCCCGGTAAACGATCCAGAAAGTGCAGCATCAATCGTTCAGTGTCAGCATTGGCCTGATCTTTTAAATAAAAACCCTCGATGGCCCGGTCCAGCCTGGCCTCGCGCAAGTAAAAGCGGGCTGTTTCGGCCATTTTCAGCGGGACTTTGGCCGTGCGTAAAACCTGGCGTTGTCCGGTGCTGGCAGACTCAACCAACGCCTGAGTCACGGCCTTGGGCAAGCCGGGAAAGGCGGCTTCGATCGTTTTGGCTTCCGGCGCGCGGGAGACATCAAAGGCTTGGTAGAAACGCTCGAACACCTTTTTTCGGTTGCCCTGCAGATAATCAGCAAGTGTTTTGGCCAATGCAGACACAGGTTTCGGCGACTGACTCAACTCATGACTCAGCAATGCCTTGCCTTCATCTGCGGGCAACGCTGCCAGCACCGCTTCAAGCAGCTTGCCATCATGGAGGACCGCCGACGTCAGATTGATCTGCGACGTTGTCGGCCAAAGCGTACTGCCGTAGCGCGCCAATGACTGTCCGGACTCGTCTGCCACCACAAAGCCTTTGCCCGCAGGCCATTTCTGCAGGTAAGGCAACAGGCTCAATTGCCAGTGCGCCCAGTGTGCAGCGTTGTATTGAGGAGTACTCATCTGTTCGACAAACGCCGTCAACGCCCTGTCGATTTCGAAGCGCTTGAGGGTGATTGCCAGTAAAGGAGGTGGGAGCAGATTTTCCAGGTGCACTCGACGCATGATCTCCTCACTGGTATGGGTCAACTGCCGAACCTGCTCCAGGGTTCGCTCATCCAGAGTCGCCGCAGCGCCCCCCAGCCGACCTAATATGGCCGCGCTGCCTTGCCACTCCAAAGGCAGTTCATGGGCCAACTGCCAGGCACCGTCTCCGTTATGCAGCAACGCGGGTTTAAACGCCTGTGGTCTTCGCGCATGGGGGATGCGCCACTGCTGCAGCGCACGATCAAACTCAACGGGGTAGTGCTTTGCAGCAACCGTGATGTGCTGCCTGGCCTGATGGGTGAAAAAACCGCGTGCATCCGCCGTGTAGCGGTGCATGTGAGCGCTCGGGTTTTCATAGTGCTCAAGGTTACGGTTCCACAGGCGCACAGCGCCATCCTCGCGTTTTATAGCTTCAAACCCTTCGAAGTGAACCCTGGTGGCCTCATTCAAGCGACTTGCCGCCGCCTTGATTGCAGAGACCCCCACCACAACCGCGACATTGACGGCGATGTCCTTGGCGACAGTGAGCAGATGTTCTCGCGCATGGTCCGTATCGCCGTGCGTCCAGTCTTCTACCCCTTCGTAGACCTCCTTGAGCATGTCGCCAATCGCCACCGCCAGCATCAGATCACCCAACACCGGAACAAACAGCGCCGCGACATTGATCAGCAGCAACCCCACGCCTTTGTACAACTGCCAGCGCTCCTCTCGCAGGCGCTCATCCAGCACTCCAGTCGGAACTGCCAGCAGTTGAGCGTCGGCGAACATGTTCTTGAGTTGCACCGTACACAAATAATGAGCCGCACTCATGCTTAACACGTCGGCCGTCAAACCCAGGTACACCGGACGTTCATTGAGCTTTTTCACGAAAGCTGCTCGCGCACTCAACGCAATAAACCTCGAAAAAAAACTGACGTAGGCCGGGTCCTGGAGACGCTGTTTCAACTCGTCGGTAAACACCTGCAGAGAAGTGAATTCAAAGAACGGGGCCACGGGATCATTGGGGATATAAGCAATCAACCGGTTACCGGGATGCAGCAACAGCGTTTCAGGGGAAAAAATCACCACCCCATCAATGGGCGTATCGAGCAGGCTGATTGAACTGAGCACCACAGGCTTGCCATCGAGACTGGCCGTGGTTGTGGTTGCGGTTTGCGAAGGCGGGACCAACACAGCAACCAGCGCCTTGTAGGATGTTTCAGTGATATTTTTTTTGAGCCATGCGATGTGCGCATCCACCTGCATGTCATAGATTTTGAGCAACCTGAGGTTAGACTCGGTCGCTAACTGGGTCGCGTCGGGGTTCGCCTCCCCCGTTGGCGCCACCCCGAGAAACGTCTGCAAGTACGTCTGGTACTTGGCCCCCAGATCGAGCGTGCGACACACCGCCGCAAAGTAATGGGGCTTGAGCGGGCTCAAGTGCTCGGGATGACCGTCCAGACGAATATGACTCTGTGCATGAAAACCATCCGCAAGAGCTTCATCCGCCGAAAAATTCTGCAGCGCAGCCCATAACAATGACTTGGGTTCGTCATGCTCCAAACGATGACGCACCGTTGCCAGCAGCGTGTCATCGGTGATCAGGCGCTCATGCACCACGGCCAATTGGTCGAGGTGGATGTCGAATCGCAACGCGAACTCACGCTTGAGCTCGGCCTCCAGCAAGGCACCGCAGTAAGAGTCGACACTTTGCAACTGACTGAACTTTTTGCCCACACGCTCATGGTAAGCGCGGCTTTGGGCCATGGACGCGTTCAAGGCATCAATCACCCCAGGCTCAGCGTCCAGCAGCCATTTGGGCATGTGGCTGTAGACAAGCTCCAGAGGTTCAAGATCACTGAGCGTGGAGTGCCGTGCGTTAAGCCGCGGCCTGTCGAGAATTAGCGTCATATCGGGTCTTCTGTAAGTCTATGTGCAAGCGAATCCCTAACCTAACGCTGCCAAACCCTGCTGATGACATAGATAAATATGGGCATTGCACTCAATGACCATCGGTAAATTTTATTGAACGATCGGGCCTTGAATGACTCGATAAACCACGGTCATTCATGGCGGCGCGTGGTTTTTAAGCTTCGTGCCGCACGGGCTGGCGATGCACAAAATGCGGTATCGCTCTTTAAAACCGGGCCCAAGCGCTACCCGGCGCGCCGCAATCGCGCCGAGCCATACCGGTAGCAACACATGCACAGAAACCAAGGATTTACACACCATGTGCGGATTAGCTGGCGAGTTACGTTTTGATCATCAACCTGCCGATCTGGCAGCCATCGAACGCATCACCCACCACCTCGCTCCACGTGGCCCCGATGCCTGGGGTTTTCATAGCCAAGGGCCAATAGCCCTCGGCCACCGTCGCCTCAAGATCATGGATTTGTCCGATGGCTCGGCGCAGCCCATGATCGATAACACGCTGGGTCTGTCACTGGCCTTCAATGGCGCGATTTATAACTTTCCCGAATTAAGGGCCGAACTCGAACACCTCGGTTACGCCTTCTACTCCGAAGGCGACACCGAAGTGATCCTCAAGGGCTATCACGCCTGGGGCGAAGCGCTGCTGCCCAAGCTCAATGGCATGTTTGCCTTCGCCATCTGGGAGCGCGATACCCAGCGCCTGTTCATTGCCCGCGATCGATTGGGCGTCAAGCCGCTGTACCTGTCGCGGAACGGCGAGCGTTTGCGCTTTGCTTCAACCTTGCCGGCGCTACTCAAGGGTGGCGACATCAACCCGGTGCTCGACCCGGTGGCCCTCAATCATTATCTGAACTTCCACGCCGTGGTGCCCGCGCCACGTACCTTGGTCGCAGGGATTGAAAAACTTGCGCCCGCCACATGGTTGCGCATCGACGCCAACGGCCACACCGAGCAAAAAACCTGGTGGACCCTGCCCTACGGCCCGAATGCCGACGAAGTGAACCTGACCCTGGAAGACTGGCGCGACCGAGTACTGGACAGCACCCGCGAAGCCGTAGCCATTCGCCAGCGTGCAGCGGTGGATGTCGGTGTACTGCTTTCCGGTGGGGTGGATTCCAGCTTGCTGGTCGGCCTGCTGCGCGACGTTGGCGTAAAAGATCTGTCGACCTTTTCGATCGGCTTTGAAGACGCAGGTGGCGAGCGCGGGGATGAATTCCAGTACTCGGACCTCATCGCCAAACATTACGGCACCCGTCACCACCAATTGCGCATTGGCGAACACGAAATCATCGAGCAACTGCCTGCGGCCTTCCGTGCCATGAGCGAGCCGATGGTCAGCCACGACTGCATCGCTTTTTACTTGTTGTCACGTGAGGTGGCCAAACATTGCAAAGTGGTACAAAGCGGCCAGGGCGCTGACGAGTTGTTTGCCGGGTATCACTGGTACCCACAAGTGGACGGCGCCGCCGATCCGTACGCTGCCTATCGCGAAGCGTTTTTTGATCGCAGTTATGACGAGTACAAGGCCACTGTTCAGCCCCAATGGCTCACTGCCAATGACGCCGCTGGCGATTTTGTGCGCGAGCATTTTGCCCAGCCCGGCGCCAGGGCTGGCGTGGACAAAGCACTGCGACTGGACAGCACGGTGATGCTGGTCGATGACCCGGTCAAACGGGTCGACAACATGACGATGGCCTGGGGCCTTGAAGCCCGTACGCCGTTTCTGGATTACCGCCTGGCTGAGCTGTCAGCGCGAATTCCAGCCCGCTTCAAACTGCCTGATGGCGGTAAGCAAGTGCTTAAAGAAGCGGCGCGTCTGGTCATCCCCAGCGAAGTCATCGACCGCAAAAAAGGTTACTTCCCGGTCCCGGGCCTCAAGCACCTGGAAGGCAACACACTCAATTGGGTTCGCGACCTGTTACTCGATCCAAGCCAGGATCGCGGACTGTTTCAACCTGCCATGCTCGACCGCTTGCTGAGCAATCCGCAAAGTCAGCTGACGCCCTTGAACGGATCCAAGCTGTGGCAACTGGCTGCGCTGAATCTGTGGCTGAGCGAACAAGGAATCTGAACCATGAAACCCCTTGCTACGGCTTACAGCCAACGCCTGATACGTGGTCAAACACCTTCTTATGAGCGCTTGCAAGCACGCCTTGCCGAAGATGGCGGCGAACTGGACACAACGCCGGCGGCCGTGCACTGCGGCTGGGGGCGGGTGCTGATCGGGCATACCTTTCCCGACCCAGTCAGTCTGGCCAACGAACTGCTGAACGAGCAACCAGGTGAACGCGACATCGCGCTGTACGTCGCGGCGCCCCAGCAAGTACTGGCGCAATCACCGCAACAGTTGTTTCTCGACCCCTCGGACACGCTGCGCCTGTGGTTTACCGATTACCGGCCGGCGACTCGGGTGTTTCGTGGTTTCCGCATTCGCCGCGTACAAAGTGAAACCGATTGGAGCGCGGTCAACACGCTGTATCAGGCACGCAACATGCTGCCTGTAGACCCAACATTGCTCACGGTACGGCACAAAGGCGGCCCTGTGTACTGGCTCGCCGAGGACGAAGACAGCGGTGCGGTGATTGGCAGCGTCATGGGCTTGAATCATCACACCGCTTTTCATGACCCCGAAAACGGCAGCAGCCTGTGGTGCCTGGCCGTTGACCCGCAATGCCCGCGCCCAGGCGTGGGCGAAGTGTTGGTGCGGCACTTGATCGAGCACTTTATGAGCCGAGGTTTGAGTTATCTCGACTTGTCGGTGCTGCACGACAACCTGCAAGCGAAAAATCTCTACAACAAACTGGGATTTCGCACGTTGTCGACGTTTGCCATCAAACGTAAAAACGGCATTAATCAGCCCCTGTTTCTCGGTCCGGGCCCGCAGGCGGGGCTTAATCCCTATGCGCAGATTCTGGTTGAAGAAGCTTATAAGCGCGGGATTGATGTGCATATTGATGACGCCAGCGCGGGGCTATTCACGCTCAGCCATGGGGGTCGACGCATTCGTTGCCGCGAGTCGCTGAGCGACCTGACCAGCGCCATCAGCATGAGCCTGTGCCAGGACAAAAGCCTGACCCACAAAGTGCTGAGCGCGGCGGGCTTGAAAGTGCCGACGCAACAACGCGCGGGCAATGCCGATGACAATCTGGCGTTTCTGGAAGAGCACGGCCGGGTGGTGGTCAAACCACTGGATGGCGAACAAGGCAATGGCGTAGCCGTCGACCTGCAAACCATTGAACACGTGCAAGAAGCGGTCAAGGCGGCCCAAGCCTTTGACAGCCGGGTACTGCTCGAAAGCTTTCACGAAGGGCACGATCTGCGCATCGTAGTGATTGGTTTTGAAGTGGTTGCCGCCGCCATCCGCCGCCCGGCGCAGGTTATTGGCGATGGTCAGCACAACGTACAGCAATTGATCGAAGCCCAAAGCCGTCGTCGCCAAGCGGCCACACAGGGCGAAAGTCGCATCCCGCTCGACGCCGAAACTCTGCGTACCGTACAGGCCGCAGGCTTTGAGTACGACAGCATCCTGCCCGCTGGCCACTTACTGGCCGTGCGACGCGCCGCTAACTTGCACACCGGCGGCTGCCTTGAAGACGTCACGGCCATCCTCCACCCGGTACTGGCCGATGCGGCGATTCGCGCAGCTCGCGCGCTGGATATTCCGGTGGTTGGGCTGGACATGATGGTGCCTGCCGCCGACCAACCCGATTACGTCTTTATCGAAGCCAACGAACGTGCAGGCTTGGCCAATCATGAACCCCAGCCCACCGCCGAGCGCTTTATTGATTTGTTGTTTCCCCACAGTCAGCCCGCGCCCTGACCCCAAAATTACGTAGGCGCTGGCGCTGCCTGCGATCTGTTGGTCTTCACAACGACATCGACCTCAAACGATCGCAGCCTGCGCCAGCCCCTACAAAAAGGAGTACTTATGAATCGCACCCTGCCTGAACCCGACCTCGAGTACCTGCAACGAGTTCTGCTGGAAATGCTCGCCATCCCTAGCCCGACCGGTTTTACCGACACCATCGTGCGCTATGTTGCCGAGCGGCTGGACGAATTGGGCATTGCGTTCGAACTGACGCGTCGCGGCACTTTGCGCGCCACCCTCAAAGGCCAGCAGAGCAGCCCTGATCGCGCCGTCTCTGCGCACTTGGACACCATTGGCGCCAGCGTGCGGGCGATCAAAGACAACGGCCGGTTGGTGCTGGCGCCGGTGGGGTGCTGGTCAAGCCGTTTTGCCGAAGGCAGCCGGGTCAGTTTGTTTACCGACAATGGCGTGATTCGCGGAAGCGTATTGCCATTAATGGCATCGGGCCACGCATTCAATACGAGAGTGGACGAATTACCGGTGAGCTGGGACCACATCGAACTGCGCCTGGACGCTTACTGCGCTACCCGCGCGGACTGCGATTCGCTGGGGGTCAACATTGGCGACTTCGTTGCGTTTGATCCATTGCCTGAATTTACCGAAAGCGGGCATATCAGCGCACGGCACCTGGACGACAAGGCCGGGGTTGCCGCGTTGCTGGCGGCGCTCAAAGCCATCGTTGACAGTGGTGAGCAGCCGCTGATCGACTGTCACCCGCTGTTCACCATCACGGAGGAAACCGGCAGCGGCGCGGCAGCCGCATTGCCGTGGGATGTGAGTGAGTTTGTCGGGATAGATATTGCCCCGGTCGCACCGGGCCAGCACTCCAGCGAGCATGCAGTAAGCGTGGCCATGCAGGATTCGGGCGGCCCCTATGACTACCACTTGTCACGGCATTTATTGAGTTTGGCGACTAACAACGAGTTGCCGGTGCGGCGCGACATGTTCCGCTATTACTTCAGCGATGCGCATTCGGCGGTGAC
The DNA here is from genome assembly GCF_044762555.1 of Pseudomonas sp. NPDC096917. Classification (NCBI taxonomy): domain Bacteria; kingdom Pseudomonadati; phylum Pseudomonadota; class Gammaproteobacteria; order Pseudomonadales; family Pseudomonadaceae; genus Pseudomonas; species Pseudomonas sp. NPDC096917. The sequence continues at coordinate 37,892 of NZ_JBIWEO010000005.1, forward strand.
GGCCGGACATGATATTCGGTGTGCGTTGCTGGCGTTCGGTTGTGATGCGACGCATGGGTACGAGCGGACCCACATTGATAGCCTGGCGGCCTTGAGCCGTTTGCTGGGTGCCTACATGCTGAGCCCGCCGGTATTTGCCAGTGATGCGCAGCCTGCACAAGGTTCACTGGATCGGTTTAGCCATCAGCTGGAGCACGATGCGCAAATGGAAAGCGACACACGGGTACCGCCGGTTGAGAGTCTGGTGGGGGATAACAGAGGTTGAAAGGCATGTGAGCTGGGGCTCAGTGCCCATCCAATTGGGCGCCTAAGATCAAAAGCCCAGCGGTCTGAGAGCAAACCTGCTTTTGACACGCCCCTAAGCCCCCTGCAGGAGCGAGCCTGCCTCGCGATCTTTTGATCTTTAAAAGATCGCGAGACTGGCTCGCGCCTACACACAGGCCCATGACAGGCGGCCAAGCGCAGGCGCTGTGATGGGGCTCGCTATCTAAACCAAACCCATACTTCAGCTAAAAACGAAGGCCGGATAGGTACTCAGAAATACAGTAAAAACCTTCAGTCATTCAGACCTGAGACTGCGCCCCTTCAAACCACGCCAGTTTCTCACGCAGCAACACCACTTCGCCGACGATCACCAAGGTAGGTGCATGCACTTCATGCTCCGCGACCAAGGTCGGCAAATCCTTCAGGGTCCCTGTAAACACACGCTGATTAGACGTCGTGCCCTGCTGAATCAGCGCCGCCGGGGTATCCGCCGAACGACCATGGGCAATCAATTGCTCACAGATCATCGGCAAGCCGATCAGGCCCATGTAGAACACCAACGTTTGCGCCGGAGCAACCAGGTCGTTCCACGGCAAATTGCTGGTGCCATCCTTTAAGTGTCCCGTCACGAAACGCACGGACTGCGCGTAATCGCGATGTGTCAACGGTATCCCGGCGTAAGCTGCGCAACCACTGGCAGCGGTAATGCCCGGTACTACCTGGAACGGAATCCCGTGAGCGGCCAGCTCTTCGATTTCTTCGCCGCCACGACCAAAAATGAACGGATCGCCACCTTTAAGCCGCACCACGCGCTTGCCTTGTTTGGCCAAGTCCACCAATTGCTGGTTGATCTGGTCTTGCGGCACCGCGTGATCAGCACGACGCTTGCCGACATAGACGCGCTCAGCATCGCGACGGCACAGTTCCAGAATGGCCGGGGCCACCAAACGGTCATACAGCACCACATCCGCCTGTTGCATCAGGCGCAGCGCACGAAAGGTCAGCAGGTCTGGATCACCCGGCCCGGCACCCACGAGGTAAACCTCGCCGGTGGTCTGAGCCGCTTCGCCGTTGATCTTGGCCCGCAGCAAACGCTCGGCTTCGGCGCCCTGCCCGGCCAGTTGACGCTCACCAATCGGGCCCTGAAATACGTCTTCCCAGAAACCACGACGCTGCTGCACATCCGGGAACAAGCCTTTGACCTGTGTCCGAAAGCGCGCGGCAAGGCCCGCCAACTGACCGTAGGTCGAGGGAATCCAGGTTTCGATCTTGGCGCGGATCAGGCGTGCCAGCACTGGCGCGTCGCCACCACTGGAGATGGCAATCACCAACGGAGAACGATCAACGATGGCCGGAAAGATCACGCTGCACAGCGCTGGCGCGTCCACTACGTTGACCGGCACACAACGTCGATGGGCATCCGCAGACACTTGGGCGTTGAGCGGCTCATCGTCAGTGGCGGCGATGATCAGCACACACCCGTCAATGTCAGCCTCAACATAACCCCGCAACACCTGCTCACCGCCGCTACTGTTTACCAACTCGCACAGCTGGGGCTCTATAGCGGGTGCAACGACCCGCAACACCGCACCGGCATCGGCCAGCAGCCGGGATTTGCGCAAGGCAATCTCCCCACCACCGACCACCAGTACACGGCTGCCACGCAGGTTATGAAACAGCGGCAGAAACTCCATTTAGCCGATGACCTCAATGCCGCCCATGTAAGGCTTGAGCACTTCTGGCACACGGATTGAACCGTCTGCTTGCTGGTAGTTTTCCAACACGGCAACCAGGGTACGGCCTACAGCCAGACCGGAACCGTTGAGGGTGTGAACCAGCTCAGGCTTGCCGGTTTGCGGGTTGCGAAAACGCGCTTGCATGCGACGGGCCTGGAAATCACCGCAATTGGAGCACGACGAAATTTCGCGGTACTTGTCCTGGCTCGGGATCCACACTTCCAGATCGTAGGTTTTAACGGCACTGAAACCCATGTCGCCGGTGCACAGCGCCAAGGTGCGATAAGGCAACTCAAGCAGTTGCAGCACTTTTTCAGCGTTGCCCACCAAACCTTCCAGCGCGTCCATCGAGGTCGACGGCTCAACGATCTGTACCATTTCAACTTTGTCGAACTGGTGCTGACGGATCATGCCGCGGGTGTCACGGCCCGATGCACCCGCTTCGCTACGGAAGCATGGGGTATGCGCCACGAACTTGATCGGCAGCGATTTGTGATCGACGATTTCGCCCGACACGATGTTGGTCAGCGACACCTCAGCCGTGGGGATCAGGTACAGATCGGCTTCGCCTTCGCGGCTGATCTTGAACAGGTCTTCTTCGAACTTAGGCAACTGGCCAGTGCCCTGCAGCGCAGGCGCTTGAACCAGGTAAGGCGTGTAAGCCTCTTCATAGCCGTGTTCGTTGATGTGCAGGTTGATCATGAATTGCGCCAGGGCACGGTGCAGGCGAGCGATCGGCCCGCGCAACAAGGCGAAACGGGCGCCGGACAGCTTGGCGGCGGTTTCAAAATCCAGCCAGCCGTATTGCTCGCCCAGTGCTACGTGATCCTTGATCTCGAAATCAAAGGTTTTAGGTGTGCCCCAACGACGAATTTCGACGTTGTCGTCTTCATCTGCACCGACCGGTACCGATTCGTGTGGCAGGTTCGGCAGGCTCAACAGGATCGCGTCCAGCTCGGTCTGGATCGCGTCCAGCTCGACCTTGCCATTGGCCAAGTCACTGCCCATGGTTTCAACACTGGCCATCAGGGGTGCAATGTCTTCACCGCGCGCCTTGGCCTGGCCAATGCTTTTAGAGATGGCATTGCGCTCAGCCTGCAGGCGCTCGGTCAGGGTCTGAACTTCTTTACGCTTGGCTTCCAGCGCGTCGATGCGCGCCACGTCCAGCTTGAAGCCACGGGATGCCAGGCGATCCGCTACGTCCTGAAGGTTGGTACGTAACAGTTTGGAATCGAGCATGTCGGTTTCTCGTTTATCAAAGTTTGGTCAGGGACAGGCCAGCCCAGGTCGCGAGCAGCCCGCCGAATACGCTGAGGGCCGCATAGCCCAGTGCCAATGGCACTTGCCCGCTTTCAAGCAGGCGCACCGTATCCAGTGAAAAGGATGAAAAAGTGGTCAAGCCACCCAGGAAACCGACCATCAGTCCGGCACGGACTTCAATCGGTACTTCCGGGCGGATCAAAAATAGTCCGTAAAGGGCGCCAATCAGCAGGCAGCCCACGATATTAACGGCCAATGTCGCGGTATAGAAGTGCTTTGGCCAATTGGCGTTGATCCAATTACCCGTAGCGAATCGCAATAATGTGCCTGCTATGCCGCCGACCGATACCGCAGCGATCAAGGGAATCACGGTTTTCTCCGCTGTCTGGGGCTGGCTTGGTCCAATGCGGCCAAGTGCTTGAGTTTCTCGCCGATCTTGAGCTCCAACCCACGGGGCACAGGCTGATAGAGCTGCAACGGTTCAAGTTCGTCGGGGTAGTAGTCTTCTCCGGCGGCATAAGCATCAGGTTCATCGTGGGCGTAGCGGTACTCATCGCCATAACCCAATTGCTTCATCAGCTTGGTCGGCGCGTTGCGCAAATGCAACGGGACTTCCAGCGAACCGTATTCGGCAGCGCTACGCAGCGCGGCCTTGAAGCCCATGTACACTGCATTGCTTTTGGGCGCGCAGGCCAGGTAGGTGATGGCTTGCGCCACGGCCAGCTCGCCTTCCGGGCTGCCGAGACGTTCTTGCACATCCCAGGCCGATAAACACAGACTCAAGGCCCGCGGGTCGGCGTTACCGATGTCTTCGCTGGCCATGCGCACCACTCGCCGGGCGATATACAGCGGGTCGCAACCGCCATCGATCATTCTGGCAAACCAGTACAGCGCCCCATCCGGATTGGAACCGCGTACCGATTTGTGCAAGGCCGAGATCTGGTCGTAAAACGCTTCGCCGCCCTTGTCGAAACGACGCTGAGTGTCGCCCAACAGGTTGTGCAGCAGGTCGACCCCGATTTCACTGTGGTCTTCGGCCAGGTCCGAGGCGTTTTCCAGCAGGTTGAGCAAACGCCGGCCATCCCCATCGCCAGCGCGGAGCAGGATTTGAAAACCCTCATCACTGAGGGTCAAACCACGCTTACCCAGGCCTTTGTCTTCGGTCAACGCACGGTGTACCAACTTGCGCAACGCCGCTTCGTCCAGGCTTTTGAGTACGTACACCCGCGCCCGCGACAGCAATGCATTGTTCAGCTCAAAGGAGGGGTTTTCGGTAGTAGCGCCGATAAAGATCAAGGTGCCGTCTTCGACATAGGGCAAAAACGCATCTTGCTGAGACTTGTTGAAGCGATGCACTTCGTCGACAAACAGAATGGTCCGGCGCCCGTATTGGCCAGCTTGCTGCTTGGCGATTTCAACCGCCTGACGGATTTCCTTGACCCCGGCCAGCACTGCCGAGACCGTTTCAAAATGCGCATCCGACACTTCTGCGAGCAGTCGCGCCAAGGTGGTTTTACCCACCCCCGGCGGGCCCCAGAAGATCATCGAATGCAATGCGCCCTGCTCCAGCGCTTCACGCAGGGGCTTGCCGCGCGCGAGCAGGTGTTCCTGACCGACGTACTCATCCAGATTGGCTGCACGCAAACGGGCAGCCAAGGGTTGGGCAATCGGGGCACTTCGAAACAGATCCATCACTACTTACGAAACCTCTGGCAGGTTTTGTGGGTCGTCGCCCCCACAGGTCTTGCGCTTTATTCCTGAATCACATCAGCCCCTTTCGGGATGTCGAACTTGAACTTGGAAGCCGGAATGTCTTCGTTGACCTTGACCCCATTGAACAGGATGTTGGTGCGCTGGCCGACGCTATCTACCAGCTGCATGTCATTGATTTTGCCGCCGCGAAAGGACAGGCGCAGGCTATCAAACAAAGTGTCTTTGGTTTTTGGCTTAAGCGTGAAGTTCATGACTTCGCCCGCTGAATCCGAGGTGATGTCAAAGCTCTCGCTGATTTTCGACACGTCGCCCGACAACAACAAGGCTGGCGTCTGGGTCAGACGCTGGTCGAGCTTCTTGATGGTGGCCTGCTCAAGATCAGGGTCCCACAGGGTGACTTTCTGACCATCGGAGATCATCGTCTGCTCGTTGGGAGCATCAGTGTGCCAATAGAACAATCCTGGGCGCTTGACCGACATTTCACCGGCTGTTTCCTGCAGTTGCGTGCCGCTACCATCCTGCGTGAGCTGTGAGAAACGTGCCGTGATGGTGTTAGAAGCACCGAGCAATTGGCCAAGACGTTTCACGCTTTCTGCGTCTGCATGAGCCGAAAGGGAAGAAAAAGCCAATACTGGCAGCAACAACATGCTGGTAAGACGCATGAAAATCCTCATTGATTAGTTGAATGCTGCTCGCGGGTTGTCCGCGAGCAGGTCAGTCGCGCATCGGGGCAGGTGCCAGTACTTCGCGCGAGCCGTTGGTGTTCATCGAGGTCACTACCCCGGCCATTTCCATGGACTCGATCATACGCGCCGCGCGGTTGTAGCCGATCTTCAATTTGCGTTGAACCGCAGAGATCGAAGCACGGCGGCTTTCCAGAACAAACTGGACGGCCTCGTCATACAGCGCATCGGTTTCAGCGTCATCGCTACCCTCACTGCTGCCGCCGTCAAAGCCACTGCCCGGCTCTTCAACGCCCGCCAGGATGTCTTCGTTGTAGTCCGGGGTGCCACGCTGCTTCCACGCTTCAACCACACGGTGTACTTCATCGTCCGAGACGAACGCGCCGTGTACCCGAATCGGCAGGCTGGTGCCGGGCGGCATGTAGAGCATGTCACCGTGCCCCAGCAGTTGTTCGGCGCCGCCCTGGTCGATAATGGTCCGCGAGTCAATTTTGCTCGACACCTGGAACGCCATACGAGTCGGAATGTTGGCCTTGATCAGGCCCGTGATCACGTCCACCGAAGGGCGCTGGGTCGCAAGGATCAAGTGAATCCCTGCAGCCCGCGCCTTCTGGGCGATACGGGCGATCAGTTCTTCAACCTTCTTGCCGACGATCATCATCATGTCGGCAAATTCGTCGACCACCACCACGATGGTCGGCAACTTGGTCAGCAGCGGCGCTTCGTCATGAATGCTTTCGCGCTTGTACAGCGGGTCGCTTAGCGGCTCGCCAGCGGCTTCGGCGTCTTTGATCTTCTGGTTGAAGCCGGCCAGGTTACGCACGCCCATCTTAGCCATCAGCTTGTAGCGGCGCTCCATCTCGGCAACGCTCCAGCGCAAGGCGTTGGCCGCATCCTTCATGTCAGTCACCACCGGGCACAGCAAATGCGGGATGCCTTCGTAGATCGACAGCTCAAGCATTTTCGGGTCGATCATGATCAGCTTGGCGTCTTCCGGCCCCGACTTGAACAGAATCGACAGGATCATGGCGTTCACGCCTACCGACTTACCGGAACCGGTAGTACCGGCGACCAGCAAGTGCGGCATTTTCGCCAAGTCGGTGATGACCGGCTTGCCGCCAATGTCATGGCCCAGGGCTAACGTCACAGGCGACTTGGCATCATCAAACTCAGGCGTCGACAATACCTCGGAGAAACGCACGATCTGGCGATCTTCGTTAGGGATCTCGATACCCACCGTGGTTTTACCGGGGATCACTTCAACCACCCGCACACTGGTCACGGCCAGCGAGCGTGCCAGGTCTTTGGCGAGGTTGGCGATACGGCTGACCTTGACCCCGGCAGCCGGCTGGATTTCGTAACGGGTAATCACCGGGCCAGGATGGATCGAGTCAACTGTCACCTCGACCCCGAACTCCTTGAGCTTGATTTCAAGCAAGTGGCCAACGGCCGCCAGGGATTCAGGGGAGTAATTGAGTTGTTTCTTCTCAGCCGGGTCGAGAATCGAAATCGGCGGCAACGTGCCTTCAACTGCGCTGTCGACAAACAGCGGCACCTGCTTCTCTTTCTGGACACGCTTGCTCGGCTCAGGCGCTTTGGCCTGCACGGGCGTAATCACTGCCGGTACGTGTTTTTCACGCTCGGACATGTGCTTGGTCAACGCCTGCTCGCGTTCGATCAGGCGCTCTTTAGCCTTGGCCTGCTCGCGCTTGTCGGGAACACTTGGGACCACAACTTCGTTGACGCGGGTATCGACCTCGCGCAATTGAGCAACCAATTGCTTGCGCTCATTGCGTTCCGACCACCAGCGATTGGCCGCGCCCTGAATCAGTTCAAACAGGTCGAGGGTAATTTTGCCGGTCATGTCCATGACCTTGAACCACGACAAATCGGTAAATACCGTCAAACCGAACAGGAACAAGGCAATCAGCAGCAAGGTGCTGCCTTGGATATTCAGGGCGTTTTTCGCCAGATCCCCCAGGCTTTCACCCAGTGCGCCGCCAGCGCCTGCGGGCAAGCCACTGGCAGAGTGGAAATGAATGTGCGCCAAGGCGGCGCCTGAAATGACCAGAAATAGCAGCCCCACCAAACGCCACGAAAACAGCAGGCCGCTCCACTGCCAGGGCTGATGCCGCTCGCGGAAGATCTGATACGCCTTGATCGCCAGCAGCAGCGGGAAAATGTAGGCAAAATAGCCCAGCACCATGAACAGAATGTCCGCGCTGTAGGAGCCCGCAGGCCCGCCGAAGTTCTGCACGTCCACAACGCGGCTGTTGTGGCTCCAGCCGGGATCGTCCTTGCCGTAGGTAAGCAAGGCCATCATCAGAAACAGGCATAAAGCGCCAATAGCAAGCAGTGCACCTTCCTTGAGCCGGTAGTGCAGTTGCTGACGCCAGAGTGGAACTGTTTTAGGTGCTGCTGTGGATTTCTTCAAAACGCGTCTTTTCCTGCGCCTGTGGCGCGCCCAACTATTGATTGACTGCAAAATACTGCTCAAATCGAGCAGGTGACAAGTTCAGACATGAAACTGGACTAGCCTTGCACACAGCCTTGTAATATGACTCGCACTCCATGACCAGCCCGCCAGGGAATACGATGAATGTTGTGCAGTTTAGAACAGCTCAAACAGGCGGGCCATTGTACGGGTTTAAGCCGTTGATGCCACGCTGGCGCCTGCGGCGACCGGTTAGGCCACGCGCCGGCCCTAGAACCGCCAATTTGAGCATGCATTGCCTTTTGTGACAAAGACTTATACCACTGTCACAACAGCCACGGGCCAGATCGACTGAGACCGCATTAACGCGACAGAGTTGCAGCCACCCTCCCCTCTTCTGTAAGACTGATTGCCATGCTGACCTGGTTAAAACGCGACACCCTGACATTCCCTCCTCTGACAAAGGCCATGCGCGAGCCCAACGGGCTGCTGGCGGCAGGTGGCGACCTGTCGGCAGATCGGCTGATCCAGGCCTATCGCCATGGCTGCTTCCCATGGTTTTCCGAGGGCCAGCCGATTCTCTGGTGGTCGCCCGACCCACGCACCGTGCTGTTCCCCGAAGAACTGCACGTCTCACGCAGCCTGGGTAAATTGTTACGCCAGCAACGCTACCAAGTGAGCTTTGACCGTGACTTTGCGGGGGTTATTCAAGCCTGTGCCGCACCGCGCAGCTATGCGCAAGGAACCTGGATTACCGAAAAAATGCAGAATGCCTACATCGAGCTGCACGCTCGCGGGCATGCGCACTCGGTTGAGGTCTGGGATAACGACGAACTGGTGGGAGGCCTATATGGGCTGGCGATGGGCCAGCTATTCTTTGGCGAGTCCATGTTCAGTCGTGCCGACAATGCCTCGAAGTTTGGTTTTGCCACACTGGTCAAGCAATTGAAGGCTTGGGGATTTGTGCTAATTGACTGCCAAATGCCGACCAGCCACCTCGAAAGCCTGGGTGCACGCTCAATTCCCCGCCAGCAATTCTCAGATTACCTACAAAAACATTTAGATCAGCCTACGACCGCGCAGTGGGTTTTGTAGGCGAGTTTTTCTAGCTGGCTTACACTCAACTCAAAGATTTCCCGAGGGCCAATCATGACCGAGCTGGCGCGTTTGAAGTTTTTTGCCACTCAACCTCACGCTTGCAGCTACCTGCCCGGAGAACAGGCCACTACGCTGTTCCTCGACCCCAGCCAGCCGATGGATGTGCAGGTCTACGCCGACTTGTCCGAAATGGGCTTTCGGCGCAGTGGCGACCATCTCTACCGACCCCATTGCTTGAAATGCGACGCTTGTACCCCTGCGCGCATACCCGTGGCGCTCTTTACCCCCAACCGTCAGCAAAAACGTATTTTCAAGCGCAATGCCGACTTGCACGTGCAAGCCGCCAAGCCAAGTTTCAGCGACGAATACTTTGATCTTTACCAGCGCTATATCGAGCAACGGCATGCTGATGGCGACATGTTTCCGCCGAGCCGCGAGCAATTTTCAACATTTTTAGTACGCGACCTGCCGTTTTCGACATTCTACGAGTTTCGGCTCGACGGGCGCCTGTTGGCAGTAGCTGTCACCGATGTTTTGCCCAATGGATTATCGGCGGTTTATACCTTCTACGAACCTGGCGAAGAGCGCCGTAGTCTGGGGCGCTACGGCATTCTGTGGCAGATCGCCGAAGCCAGTCGCCTGGGGCTGGATGCGTTGTACCTGGGGTACTGGATCAAGAACTGCAAAAAGATGAATTACAAGACCGAATACAGGCCCATTGAGCTGCTGATTAATCAGAGATGGAGCACTCTTAACTGAACCCCTTGGCTTAAACCCCATTTTTCGGGCACAATGCACGCCGCTTTTGCCTGGCGCAGTTGCACCGGGCCATTCATTGGACACCGAGGGCTTTACTGCATGTCGAAAGAAGACAGCTTCGAAATGGAAGGCACTGTCGTCGACACCCTGCCCAACCCCCTGTTTCGTGTGGAGTTGGAAAATGGGCACGTCGTAACCGCGCATATTTCCGGCAAGATGCGCAAGAACTACATTCGTATTCTTACCGGCGACAAAGTGCGCGTCGAGCTGACGCCCTATGACTTGAGCAAAGGGCGTATCACTTACCGCGCTCGTTAATCAAGTCAATACAAAACGCCCGGTTCTGCCGGGCGTTTTTGTTCGTCTGCGATTTGTGACTAGCGTCTCGGATGGTGGGAGCTGGCTTGCCAGCGATGAGGTCGGCTAACTCGGTTTTTCCAGGAGCGAGCGTGAACACCTGGCGCCTTGGAGCAAGGACTTTTGACTCAGCAAAAAAAAGCGCCTTTCGGCGCTTTTTTACTGCGTTGTCACATCAAGCCATTTCAACCGCTGTTTCAAACTCAAAGGTCAACTCGCCGTCCTTCAGGTCGATGTTGACTACACCACCATGATCAGCCAGTTCACCAAAGAGAATTTCTTCAGCCAGCGGACGCTTGATTTTGTCCTGAATCAGACGCGCCATTGGGCGTGCGCCCATTTGCACGTCGTAGCCTCCAGCAGCCAGCCAGCCGCGAGCGGCGTCCGTCACCACAAGCTGTACATGCTTGTCTTCCAGCTGCGCTTGCAGCTCGGTGAGGAACTTGTCCACCACATGCTTGATAACCTCATGACTGAGGCGACCAAATTGGATGATGGTGTCCAGGCGGTTGCGGAACTCAGGGGTGAAGCTCTTCTTGATTGCTTCCATCGCATCGGAGGCGTGGTCCTGGAACGTAAACCCGATCGATGCCCGCGAAGCCGTTTCAGCACCCGCGTTGGTGGTCATGATGATGATTACGTTACGGAAGTCAGCCTTGCGCCCGTTGTTATCGGTCAGCGTACCGTGGTCCATGACCTGCAGCAGCAGGTTAAAGACTTCCGGGTGTGCCTTCTCGATTTCATCAAGCAGCAATACGCAGTGCGGCTGCTTGGTGATGGCTTCGGTCAACAGACCGCCCTGATCAAAGCCCACATAGCCTGGAGGTGCACCGATCAGACGCGATACGGTGTGGCGCTCCATGTACTCGGACATGTCAAAGCGAATCAGATCGACGCCCAGCGCCTTGGCCAACTGACGGGCTGCTTCGGTTTTACCCACACCGGTCGGGCCCGCAAACAGGAACGAACCGACAGGCTTGTCAGGCGACTTAAGCCCGGCACGCGACAGCTTGATGGCCGTCGACAGGGAATCAATCGCCGCATCCTGACCAAACACCGTCAGCTTGAGGTCGCGCTCAAGGTTACGCAGCAGTTCTTTATCAGAGCTCGATACGTGCTTAGGCGGAATACGGGCGATTTTCGCCACGATGTCTTCAACCTGCTCCACTTCGATCCGTTTGACGCGTTTTTCAACCGGTTGCAGACGCTGGTAAGCACCCGCCTCATCGATCACATCAATAGCCTTGTCCGGCATGTGCCGATCATTGATGTAACGCGAAGCCAGTTCAGCCGCAGCGCGCAGAGCCTCATCACTGTATTCGATACCATGATGTTGCTCGAAGCGACCTTTGAGGCCACGCAGAATGCCGATGGTGTCTTCAACCGAAGGCTCGGACACGTCAACTTTCTGGAAACGGCGTGCCAAGGCACGGTCTTTTTCGAAGATCCCGCGAAACTCCTGGAACGTGGTCGAACCAATGCAGCGAATGTCACCCGAGGACAACAATGGCTTGAGCAGGTTAGAAGCGTCCATCACGCCACCAGACGCCGCACCCGCACCGATGATGGTGTGGATTTCATCAATGAACAAAATCGCCTGAGGGCGTTTTTTGAGCTCACCGAGCAACGCCTTGAAGCGTTTTTCGAAATCGCCGCGGTACTTGGTACCCGCCAGCAAGGCGCCGAGATCAAGGGAGTAGACGATGCTGTTAGCCAGCAAGTCAGGCACTTGATTATCGACGATACGCTTGGCAAGGCCTTCAGCAATCGCAGTTTTACCCACGCCTGCCTCGCCCACCAGCAGCGGGTTGTTTTTGCGGCGACGCGCCAGGATCTGAGCAACGCGCTCAACTTCCATTTCGCGCCCCACCAGCGGATCAATGCGACCCTGACGGGCCAACTCGTTCAGGTTGCTGGCATAAGCATCAAGAGGATTGCTTGAAGACGACGATTCACCGCCCTCTTCATCCTGCATTTCATGCTCATTTTCGGAGTGATCGCCATGGCCCGGCACTTTGGAGATGCCGTGAGCAATAAAGTTAACGACGTCAATGCGCGCAACGCTCTGCTGCTTGAGCAGGAACACCGCCTGGCTTTCTTGCTCGCTGAAAATCGCAACCAGTACGTTAGCGCCCGTCACTTCACGCTTGCCGGAGCTTTGCACGTGGAATACGGCACGCTGCAAAACACGCTGAAAGCCCAGGGTTGGCTGAGTTTCACGGTCTTCGTCGTGGACGGGGATCAGGGGAGTCGTGGAATCAATAAACTCTTGCAGATCATGCTTGAGTTTGTCGAGGTTTGCGCCACAGGCGCGTAGAACGGTTGCGGCCGCCTCATTATCCAGGAGCGCTAAAAGGAGGTGCTCGACCGTCATGAATTCATGACGCTTTGAGCGGGCCTCCTTGAAGGCAAGATTGAGGGTGACTTCGAGCTCGCGATTTAACATGGCTTCACCTCATACCCAAGTGGTCGGCGTTAACCGTCCTTCTCGATTTCACAGAGTAGCGGATGCTGGCTTTCGCGTGCGTACTGGTTTACCTGCGCGGCCTTGGTCTCGGCTATGTCGCGGGTAAAAATGCCGCATACGGCCCGTCCTTCTGTATGGACGGCCAGCATGACCTTGGTCGCCAATTCGCGATTCAAGTTAAAAAACACCTCAAGCACTTCGACAACGAAATCCATGGGTGTGTAGTCATCGTTGAACAAAACCACCTTGTACATCGGCGGCGCCTGAAGCGCAGGCTTAGCCTCTTGCACAGCCAAGCCAGCGGAGTCTTCGTCATCAAAACCGGGCTGGTCCTGATTGAATGTTAGTCGAATCTGGCTGATTGCATGCATGGAAAGAAAGGTTCGTCATTGAGCGATTACAGTGATGGAGGCAGGCATGTCAAATTTCAACTGTGCCGCCGCGTGACCTTGACTATCGGTAAAACGGTGTTACAACCATTAGAACCCACAGTGGGGAATAAAGGTCCGCGCAGTCAACCATAATTAATGGTTTCTGTGCGAGTGAACTGGATGATACTCCAGTGATGGAGTTGTTTGCAGCAGAGGGAGATGAGTATGCAAGGCAAGGTCAAATGGTTCAATAACGCCAAAGGCTTCGGCTTTATCAATACGGAAGCCAAGGAAGGCATCGACGAGCAAGGACATCCAATTGACTTCTTCGCCCATTTTTCAGCCATTCAGATGGATGGCTATAAAACACTGAAAGCGGGCCAACCTGTGAGCTTCGAAATAACCCAAGGCCCCAAGGGCCTGCATGCCGTAGCGATTACCGATGCAAAGGTGCAAACCCTGAAATCGGTACCTGCGCCAGAGGTCAAGAGTCTCTCGGTCTGAACCTGCAAGGTAAAAACCAGTTACAAAAATACGGCCGGCTCAGATTGATGAATCGGCCGTTTTTATTTTGGATCAGCTCCCATGTGAGCGATCAGTGTCCCCTCCAAAGCCTGAAGACGACACCCGCGTGGCGCCATCGAGCCAAAAGCGCCAAACCCTTGGGCTGCCACTTCATGGGCTCATGCCTTGAAGGCACCTTTGGGAAGCATCATGCGGCCCCAGACGTCGCCAGTGAAATCGCTGCGCAAACAGAATATTCCAAACACGCCCAGCCCCACCACCCCCTTTAACCCCCGTAAACACGGGGCATAACGCCAAAAATCAGGGCATTTTGACGCAGGCTCTTAGACCAATGGATGATTTGTGATACGCCGCCCCCCTCGCAGCAACCTTAGTGACCTATGTATACTGCGCCGGTGACCATGGAGTCACCCAGAAACACCTACTGGAATGAGTCTTTCAGGCCTAGAAAGGCTGAGCCGTTACCCCGGCTCGACCGCTTGACGCTCTACTGATGCATTCACATCACCGCGAAGAACCTCGACTTTCGGCTCATTGTTCACTGTGAACGAAAGCGCCTACCCTGCGCATCTCGAGTATCTGAGCACGCTCAGCAAAGAAGAGAGTTAATCCGAAATGCCCAACCGTTCGAAGATCATCTATACCTTCACCGACGAAGCTCCGGCGCTCGCCACCTATTCACTGCTGCCTATCATCGAGGCCTTTACCGCCAGCGCTGATATCGACGTTGAGACGCGCGACATCTCTCTGGCAGGCCGCATCCTCGCAAGCTTCCCTGAGCAATTGGGTGACAAGGCTGTAGCAGACCACCTCGCCGAACTGGGCGCCCTGGCCGTTACCCCTGAAGCCAACATCATCAAGCTGCCTAACATCAGCGCCTCGGTCCCGCAATTGCAGGCCGCGATCAAAGAACTGCAAGCGCAAGGCTTTAACATTCCGGACTACCCGGAAACTGTCACTACTGACGCCGAAAAAGAAACCAAGGCGCGTTACAGCAAAGTGATGGGCAGCGCCGTTAACCCGGTACTGCGCGAAGGCAACTCTGACCGCCGCGCTCCTCTTTCGGTTAAAAACTACGCGCGCAAGCACCCACACAAAATGGGCGCCTGGGCCGCAGACTCCAAGTCTCACGTTGCCCACATGAGCGAAGGCGATTTCTACGGCAGCGAAAAAGCAGCCCTGATCGAAGCCCCGACCAGCGTTAAAATCGAATTGATCGCTCAAGACGGCACCACCACCGTCCTGAAAGAAAAAACCACCGTGCAAGCGGGTGAGATCATCGATTGCTCGGTCATGAGCAAAAAAGCCCTGCGCCAGTTCGTAGCGGCCGAAATCGAAGACGCCAAGAAACAAGGCGTACTGTTCTCGGTTCACTTGAAAGCCACCATGATGAAGGTCTCCGACCCGATCATGTTTGGCCAGATCGTGGCTGAATTCTACAAGGATGCGCTGGAAAAACACGCTGACGTCCTGAAAGAAATCGGCTTCAACCTGAACAACGGTATTGGCGACCTGTACGCCCGTATCAAGGCGCTGCCAGCCGAGAAGCAAGCTGAAATCGAAGCTGACATCCAGGCTGTCTACGCTGATCGCCCCGCACTGGCGATGGTGAACTCCGACAAAGGCATCACCAACCTGCATGTCCCGAGCGACGTGATCGTCGACGCCTCGATGCCTGCAATGATCCGCGACTCAGGCAAAATGTGGGGTACTGACGGTCAACTGCACGACACCAAGGCTGTGATCCCGGATCGCTGCTACGCAACCATCTACCAGGCCACGATCGAAGACTGCAAAAAACATGGTGCTTTCGATCCAACCACCATGGGCAGCGTGCCGAACGTTGGCCTGATGGCGCAAAAGGCCGAAGAGTACGGCTCTCACGACAAAACCTTCCAGATCAAGACGCCTGGCGTTGTTCGCGTAACCGACAACAACGGCAACGTGCTGATGGAACAGAAAGTAGAAGAAGGCGACATCTGGCGCATGTGCCAGGCCAAAGACGCCCCGATCCGCGACTGGGTCAAACTGGCCGTTAACCGCGCTCGCGCCAGCAACACCCCGGCCGTGTTCTGGCTGGACCCAAAGCGTAGCCACGACGCACTGATGATCAAGAAAGTTCAGGCTTACCTGAAGGATCACGACACCAGCGGCCTGGACATTCGCATCATGTCGCCGGTTGAGGCCATGAAGTTCACTCTGGAGCGCACCCGTGCAGGCCTGGATACCATCTCGGTGACCGGCAACGTACTGCGTGACTACCTGACCGACCTGTTCCCGATCATGGAACTGGGCACCAGCGCCAAAATGCTGTCGATCGTACCGCTGATGAATGGCGGCGGCCTGTTCGAAACAGGTGCAGGCGGTTCGGCTCCGAAGCACGTTCAGCAACTGCTGGAAGAAAACTTCCTGCGCTGGGACTCACTGGGTGAGTTCCTGGCACTGGCTGCTTCCCTTGAGCACCTGGGCACGACCTACAACAACCCCAAAGCGTTGGTGCTGGCAAAGACCCTGGACCAGGCGACAGGCCAATTCCTGGATAACAACAAATCGCCATCGCGCAAAGTCGGCAACATCGATAACCGCGGTAGCCACTTCTACCTGGCGCTGTACTGGGCTCAAGCCCTGGCTGCCCAGACTGAAGACAAAGAGCTGCAAGCCCAATTTGCCCCTGTGGCAAAAGCCATGGCCGAGAACGAGGCAAAAATTGTTGCCGAACTCAACGCCGTGCAGGGCAAGCCTGTCGACATCGGTGGTTACTACCACGCAGATGCCGACAAGGTGAGCACCGTAATGCGCCCTAGCGCAACACTGAACGCGATCATCGCCTCTGTGTAAGAGCAACACGTAACACCACAAACCCCGGCCCACGACGCCGGGGTTTGTGTTTTTGGGCCACCTGAATCCTGTGACAGCAAAACCGACGCAAAGCGGCGCTGTGTTGCTGGCGTTTACGGTCGCTTCGCAACCGATCGCAGCCTTCGGCAGCGGCTACAGTTTTGGGCTTGGCACCCATTTTAGGTAGCATCGAACACAATCCCCCAAAAAAACGAGATCTACTTCATGGAATGGAAACCCCATATCACCGTTGCTACGGTCGTCGAAGACAACGGCCGTTTTTTGATGGTTGAAGAATTCAGCGGTGAACGCGCCGTGCTCAATCAGCCCGCCGGGCATCTGGACCCGAACGAAACCCTGATACAAGCCGCCATTCGCGAAACCCTCGAAGAAACCGGCTACGACGTAGAACTGACCGGGGTCATCGGTATTTATTTGTATACCGCGCCTAGCAATGGAGTGACGTATCAGCGCGTTTGTTTTGCTGGCAAAGCCGTCAAGTATCACCCTGAATACACACTGGACACCGGCATCATCGGCCCGCGCTGGCTGACCCGGGATGAGTTAATAGAGCAACGCCTGCGCTGGCGCAGCGAATTGACCCTGCAATGCATCGACGATTATCTGAGCGGTCAATTGTTCAACCTCTCGCTAATCCGCCCTTCGGTTTAGCCTTGAGCGCTCGGGCCTGATAGAATCGCGTCCTTTTTCAAGACACTCATTGAAACCTTATGCGTGATCCAGCCTTAGTCGCCCCCGAACAACAGCGCGTCATTGTCGGCATGTCCGGCGGTGTAGACTCTTCCGTTTCCGCCGTTCTGCTCATCGAGCAGGGCTATCAGGTGGAAGGCCTGTTCATGAAGAACTGGGAGGAAGACGACGGAACGGATTACTGCACCGCCATGGATGATCTGGCAGACGCTCAGGCCGTGTGCGACAAAATTGGCATCAAGCTGCACACCGCCAACTTTGCCGCCGAATACTGGGACAACGTGTTTGAGCACTTCCTGGCCGAATACAAGGCCGGGCGTACGCCCAACCCGGACATCCTGTGCAACCGCGAAATCAAGTTCAAGGCGTTCCTTGACTACGCCCTGATGTTGGGTGCCGACCTGATCGCTACCGGCCACTACGTGCGCCGTCGCGACATGGACGGCCGCACAGAGCTGCTCAAGGGCCTTGATCCGAACAAGGATCAAAGCTACTTCCTGCACGCCGTTGGCGGCGAACAGATCGCCAAGACCTTGTTCCCGGTCGGCGAACTGGAAAAGCCGGAAGTACGCCGTATTGCCGAAAAACACGGCCTGGCCACCGCCAAGAAAAAAGACTCCACCGGTATCTGCTTCATTGGCGAACGCCGCTTCAGCGACTTCCTCAAGCAGTACCTGCCTGCACAGCCGGGCGAAATCAAAACCACAGAAGGTGAAGTCATTGGCCGTCACCACGGCCTGATGTACCACACCATCGGTCAACGCCAGGGCCTGGGCATTGGCGGCCTGAAAGACGCCAGCGACGAGCCTTGGTACGTGCTGATCAAAGACCTGGAGCACAACGAACTGATCGTTGGCCAAGGCAACGATCACCCATGGCTGTTCTCACGCGCCCTGCTCGCCTCCGAGATCTACTGGGTCAACCCGATCGACCTGAGCACGCCATTGCGCCTGACGGCCAAGGTCCGGTATCGCCAAAGCGACCAGCCGTGCACCCTTGAGAAAACCGCTACCGGCTACCGCGCGACCTTCGATGACCCGCAACGCGCCGTGACGCCCGGCCAGTCCGTGGTGTTCTACGACGGTGAAATCTGCCTGGGCGGCGGCGTTATCGAAGTGGCCGAGCCATGGACCAGCAAGGGCAAGCACGCATGAGCCCCACTCAGGAGCAACTGATTGCCCTTGGCGGCGTGTTTTTCGCCGCCGTGCTGGTCGACAAGATCGCCAAGACCGGCCAGATCAGTGAAGCCGATCTGGCCTGCATGCTCGGCAGCTTGTTGGTGCGCGACCCCAAGGACACACTTGAAGTCTACGGTGGTGACGACATCAACTTGCGCGAAGGCTATCGCGCTCTGATTGGCGCGCTTGAGCGTGACCCCAACACCCTGCAACGCGAGCCCTTGCGCTATGCACTGTCGATGCTGGGCCTTGAACGTCAACTGGCCAAGCGCGATGACATGCTTGAGTTGATCGGCAAACGCCTGCCGCAGATCCAGTCACAGGTTGAGCATTTTGGTCCCGCCCATGAAAACGTGGTTGCGGCATGCGGCGGGTTGTATCAGGACACCCTGAGCACACTGCGCCAACGCATTCAGGTGCATGGCGACATGCGCAACCTGCAACAACCGAACAATGCGGCAAAAATTCGCGCCCTGCTGCTGGCCGGCATCCGCTCCGCGCGGCTCTGGCGCCAATTGGGCGGGCATCGCTGGCAACTGGTATTTAGCCGCCGCAAGCTGCTCAAAGAGCTTTATCCGATGATGCGCGGCAACGCAAACACCTGAGCACACACACGTTGTAAGTTCGTTACGCGTAAGACGCCGGTCAGTTGGCAACGGACCGGCCGTTTTTTTCATGTATGATACGCGCCCCATTTCGTTGCCCGACTGTCCGAGAACACCCCATGCAGCTTTCTTCGCTCACTGCGGTTTCCCCTGTTGACGGCCGCTACGCCGGCAAAACCCAGGCCCTGCGCCCCATTTTCAGCGAGTACGGCTTAATCCGCGCCCGCGTCCTGGTTGAGGTTCGCTGGCTCCAGCGTTTGGCCGCTCACGCTGCCATCCCTGAAGTCCCGGCCTTCTCCGCGCAAGCGAACGCCGTTCTCAATGAACTGGCCGAAAACTTCTCTCTGGAGCACGCCGAACGCGTCAAAGAGATCGAGCGCACCACTAACCACGACGTAAAAGCCATTGAGTACCTGCTCAAAGAACAGGCTGCCAAGCTGCCTGAACTGGCCAACGTCAGTGAGTTCATCCACTTTGCGTGCACCAGCGAGGACATCAACAACCTGTCCCACGCCCTGATGCTGCGTGAAGGCCGCGATGACGTGATGCTGCCACTGATGCGCCAAACTGCCGAAGCCATCCGTGAGCTGGCAATCCGCTTCGCTGACGTGCCGATGCTGTCCCGCACCCACGGCCAACCGGCTTCGCCTACCACACTGGGCAAAGAGCTGGCCAACGTGGTTTACCGCCTGGAGCGTCAAATCGCTCAAGTTGCCGCCGTTCCGCTGCTGGGCAAAATCAACGGCGCCGTAGGCAACTACAACGCTCACCTGTCGGCCTACCCGCAGATCGACTGGGAAGCCAACGCCCGCGCCTTCATCGAAGATGAGCTGGGCCTGGGCTTCAACCCGTACACCACGCAGATCGAACCGCACGACTACATCGCCGAGCTGTTCGACGCCATCGCGCGCTTCAACACCATCCTGATCGACTTCGATCGCGATATCTGGGGCTACATCTCGCTGGGCTACTTCAAGCAGCGCACCATCGCTGGCGAAATCGGCTCCTCGACCATGCCGCACAAGGTCAACCCAATCGACTTCGAAAACTCCGAAGGCAACCTGGGTATCGCCAACGCCTTGTTCCAGCACCTGGCCAGCAAACTGCCAATCTCCCGCTGGCAGCGCGACCTGACCGACTCCACCGTACTGCGCAACCTCGGTGTAGGCTTTGCCCATAGCGTGATCGCGTACGAAGCCAGCCTCAAAGGGATCAGCAAACTGGAGCTTAACGCTCAGAAGATCGCTGCTGACCTGGACGCATGCTGGGAAGTATTGGCTGAGCCCATCCAGACCGTGATGCGCCGCTACAACATTGAGAACCCGTACGAGAAGCTCAAAGAGCTGACTCGCGGCAAGGGCATCAGCCCTGAAGCACTGCAAACTTTCATCGACGGCCTTGAAATGCCGGAAGCGGCCAAAGCCGAGCTGAAGCTGCTGACACCTGCCAATTACATTGGCAACGCGGTCGAGCAAGCCAAGCGCATCTGATCGCTGCAACGACCTATTAACGCCCGGCCGTGCCGGGCGTTTTTATTCCCGATTACAAAGCGCATCTTTTCAATAGGTTACACATGAATCCTGATACTCCTCTTCAACTTCTGGGCGGCATCACGGCACGCGAATTCCTGCGCGACTACTGGCAGAAAAAACCGCTACTGATCCGCCAGGCCATTCCTGACTTCGAAAGCCCGATCGACGCCGACGAACTGGCCGGTCTGGCGCTCGAAGAAGAAGTCGAATCGCGTCTGATCATCGAGCACGGCGAGCGCCCATGGGAATTGCGCCGCGGCCCGTTCGCTGAAGACGAATTCGGCAAATTGCCAGAGCGCGAGTGGACCCTGCTGGTGCAAGCGGTCGATCAGTTCGTGCCTGAAGTCAGCGAACTGCTGGAAAACTTCCGCTTCCTGCCAAGCTGGCGCATCGACGATGTGATGATCAGCTACGCAGCCCCCGGCGGCAGCGTAGGCCCGCACTTCGACAACTACGACGTGTTCTTGCTGCAAGGTCATGGCAAGCGCCACTGGCAGATCGGCCAAATGTGCGACTCCGACAGCAAGCTACTGGAACATGCCGACCTGCGTATTCTGGCCGACTTCCAAGCTACCGATGAGTGGACACTGGAACCGGGCGACATGCTGTATCTGCCGCCACGTCTGGCTCACTGCGGCGTTGCCGTCGATGACTGCCTGACCTACTCGGTGGGCTTCCGTGCCCCGAGCGCAGCAGAAGTGCTGACCCACTTTACTGACTTCCTGAGCCAATACTTGTCAGATGAAGAGCGCTACACCGATGCCGACGCACAACCGGTGAGCGATCCACACCAGATCCAGCACGACGCGCTGGGCCGCCTCAAAAGCCTGTTGACCGAGCACATGAGCGACGAGCGCATGCTGCTGACCTGGTTCGGCCAGTTCATGACCGAGCCCCGCTACCCAGAACTTGTGGTCGGCCCGGAACTCGAAGAAGAAGACTTGATGGACAGCCTGGAACAGGGTGCCATCCTGATCCGCAATCCAAGCGCACGGCTGGCTTGGTCCGAAGTCGACGAAGACTTGTTGTTGTTCGCCAGCGGCCAAAGCCGTCTGCTGCCAGGCAAACTGCGCGAACTGTTGAAAATGATTTGTGCCGCCGATGCGCTGCACAGCGAAAACCTCGGCCCATGGCTGGCCGATGAAGATGGACGCAACCTGCTCTGTGAGCTGGTTAAACAAGGAAGCCTGGGGTTTGCCGATGAATAGCATTCGCGTACGTGTCGCCGACTGGCATAAGGACAACGCCGAACTTCGACGCATTCGTGAAGCGGTGTTTATTACCGAACAACATGTCCCGCCTGAGCTTGAGTGGGACGCAGACGATGCTGATGCCATACATTTTCTGGCGTATGAAGGCGACTTTCCGATTGGCACCGCCCGATTGCTGGCGGACGGTCATATCGGCCGGGTTTCCGTGCTCAAAGACTGGCGCGGCCTGAAAGTCGGCGACGCCTTGATGCTGGCAATTATCAACGAAGCTGAGAAACGCGGCCTCAAAGAACAAAAGCTCAGCGCGCAAGTACACGCTTCGCCGTTCTATGAGCGCCTGGGCTTCAAAATTGTTAGCGAAGAATTCCTGGAAGCAGGCATTCCACACGTTGATATGGAGCGCACGAGCTAGACCTTAAAGCCTCTGCAGCTGCAGTGACAAAAGCTCGTCTCGAAACGCCCTGCCCTCTTCGGATCGCAGGGCGTTTTGCTATCTGCCACACTCCAGCTATACCCCTTCAAGCAATACGGAGATTAAGAACATGTCCCTACGGGCCATCATCGCCAGCCTGCTATTGATCTTCAGCGTCAACGCGCTCGCCGATACTCAGGTCATTACCCTTCAAAACCGTACCAGCGCCGATCTGTTGCCGATTGCACAGAATTTTATCGGTAAAAACGGCAAAGTCAGCGCTTACGGCAATCAGCTGATTGTGGAAGCATCCGCCTCAAAAATTCAAAACCTCGAAGACTTGCTGGCACAGCTCGACAAACCCTCAAAACGTTTATTAATCACTGTCGACACCCACGATAACGCCCTTGCCGACACGAACAGCACGACCCGCGTGATCAGCACCGCCAGCCGTGAAGGTGGCATTCAACAGATTCAAGCCATTGAAGGCGTGCCCGCGCAGGTCCAGATCGGCCAAAGCGTGCCCCTCACCAGCACCCAGACGGATGCCTATGGACGGGTGTTGGCACAGACCGATTACCGCGATGTCACTCGGGGTTTTTACGTCACAGCCAACGTCACAGGTGAAACGGTACACCTCGCGATCAGCACGCATCTGGACACCATGAGCCAGGAACGTGCAGATGTAGTGAACATGCAAAATACCAACACACAGATCACCGGCCCCCTCGGCCAATGGATTACCGTCGCGGGTGCCAGCAACCAGAATTTACCCGCCAAAAGCGCCAAAACCCTTACTTACTCTACTCAAGGCCGTAATGACATGACGGTGCGAGTCAAAGTCGACACGCTCGACTAAAAGGCCCAAAACTGACCGACGGGTCGTATTGGATCAAATATGTAGTGTTGCGAAAAAAGCACTACAAAACGTTTGACGGCTTAAAAATGCGAAGGCATGATGGCCCCGCTCCCGCTAATCAGAGCCCCTGCAAAGGGGTCTGTATGCCTTATAGCGAGCAGCCATTCACGCACTGACTAAAACAACATTGTGGCGTGGTGGTGGAGCAAAAATTTTTCAACCCAGACCTATGCGACGAGGTTTATCTCCATGGCACTGACACGCGAACAGCAAATTGCAGCCCTTGAAAAAGACTGGGCCGAAAATCCACGCTGGAAAGGCGTGACTCGCGATTATTGCGCTGCTGACGTGGTTCGCCTGCGCGGCTCGGTTCAACCTGAGCACACCTTTGCAAAAATGGGCGCTGACAAGCTGTGGAAACTGGTGACACAGGGCGCACACCCGTCCTTCCGTCCAGAGAAAGATTTCGTCAACTGCATGGGCGCCCTGACCGGGGGCCAAGCAGTTCAACAGGTTAAAGCCGGCATCCAGGCTATCTACCTGTCGGGTTGGCAAGTGGCAGCAGACAATAACTCTGCTGAATCCATGTACCCCGATCAGTCGCTGTACCCGGTGGACTCCGTGCCGACCGTGGTCAAGCGCATCAACAATTCGTTCCGTCGTGCCGACCAGATTCAGTGGAAAGCCGGCAAAAACCCGGGCGACCAGGGTTACATCGACTACTTCGCACCCATCGTTGCCGACGCAGAAGCCGGTTTCGGTGGCGTCCTGAACGCTTACGAACTCATGAAGAGCATGATCGAAGCAGGCGCCGCTGGCGTTCACTTCGAAGATCAACTGGCATCGGTTAAAAAATGCGGCCACATGGGCGGCAAGGTTCTGGTTCCGACCCAAGAAGCCGTACAGAAGCTGACCGCTGCTCGCCTGGCTGCTGACGTTGCGGGTACGCCGACCATCATCCTGGCGCGTACCGACGCTAACGCCGCGGACCTGCTGACATCAGATTGCGACCCGTACGACCAGCCGTTTGTGACTGGCGAGCGCACCAAAGAAGGCTTCTATAAAGTACGTGCAGGCCTGGACCAGGCTATCGCTCGCGGCTTGGCTTACGCACCGTACGCCGACCTGATCTGGTGTGAAACCGCTAAACCGGATCTGGAAGAAGCCCGTCGCTTTGCTGAAGCGATCAAAAAGGAATACCCGGACCAGCTGCTGTCGTACAACTGCTCGCCTTCCTTCAACTGGAAGAAAAACCTGGACGACGCGACCATCGCCAAGTTCCAGCGCGAACTGTCGGCAATGGGCTACAAGCACCAGTTCATCACCCTGGCGGGCATCCACAACATGTGGCACAGCATGTTCAACCTGGCGCACGACTACGCCCGCAACGACATGACCGCCTACGTGAAACTGCAAGAGCAAGAGTTCGCTGACGCCGCCAAAGGCTACACCTTTGTGGCGCACCAGCAGGAAGTGGGCACTGGCTACTTCGACGACATGACCACTGTGATCCAGGGTGGCTCGTCTTCGGTAACCGCCCTGACCGGCTCGACTGAAGAAGAACAGTTCCACTGATAGTGGAACCACGGCCATTGCCCAGCCTGTAAAGCAAAAACGCAATGCCTTGAACGTAGCGCCCCGACCGGTTCGGGGCGTTTTTTCTTAAGTGAAGAGCATGGCGCTCTTACAGGGAATGAGGGTTCTCAACGGTATTTATCAGTCTCTGGCTTAGCAACTGTTGCCATTTCACATGGCAGCCAAAGGAAAGCGCATGCCATCGCTACCCCGCTCTCATAGTTTCTCTTGAACGGGTCACATCGAGCTCCCACCGCCAAGTAGTGCTTCAACCGGGCAAAAGCGTTCTCGATCACCTGTCGATGTCGATAAAAACCTCGATCCAGCCCCCCTATCGCCTTTCACCGAATTACGCTTTCTCGGGATCACGACCTTGACGGTTTGCTACTCAATCCGAGTACGTTTTTTGGCTGTCATTACCCTTACCCGCGATAATCGTTTCAGCCGTGTCAAGTTTGGCAATCAGACTGGGGGCTTGGGGGCAGTCATTGATCTGCCCCCCCTGTGATTTCAACTTCAATAGGCCGGCCATAGGCGTCGACCGCCCATTGGATTTTGCGGGTGTTGCCTGCCCGGCTTGTTCCCATGACCTCACCATGCCCTCTGGTAGCGCTGGCAATGTGCCCCCTTAGCCTGTGACGCAAGAATTCAATACCTTGAACGTAGCGACACGAAAGATCGCAGCCTTCGCCAGCACCTATACTGAATATCGGCTCTCTACAGAAACCCTGACCCAGATCCATAAACCGAAACCCAAACCAGGTTAAAAAACCAAGTTCAAAACTTGCTAACCCGGCTTATATAAGCCAACTTCAACACGCTAGCGGTACACCCCCGCAGCAACCGGGCACTCAAACGATATTAATTATCATTTAAGAGCGCTTTTGTTGATTACCGCACCAGTAAAACAGATCCAACGAAATACGCTGCAACGCCCGCATCACATGGCTTACGTAGACTTTCAGGAGTGATCTACCACTAAAGGATTGAATTAATTCATCTTAGAAAATTTACTTGCTGGGTGTTTAGCCATAAAATCCCGGCCACCAATAGCGCTGCGACATTTCGTCACTGCTTTATTACCTTTTTAAGCTCAGAGACGTTTGGTCTCTGTTAAGGATTTCCAGCATGCCCGAAGCGACAGGACTCATAGCCCACAACTGGGGCTTTGCCATTTTCCTTCTCGGCGTTGTCGGCCTTTGTGCCTTCATGCTCGGCGTCTCCAGCCTTCTCGGGTCAAAAGCCTGGGGGCGCAGCAAAAACGAACCGTTCGAGTCCGGCATGCTACCTACAGGTGGCGCCCGCTTGCGGCTCTCAGCAAAATTCTATCTGGTCGCGATGCTGTTCGTGATCTTCGATATCGAAGCCCTCTTTCTCTTTGCATGGTCTGTGTCTGTTCGCGAAAGCGGCTGGACCGGATTCGTCGAAGCTCTCGTTTTCATAGCAATTCTGTTGGCAGGCCTTGTCTACCTATTTCGAGTGGGTGCTCTTGATTGGGCACCGGAAGCTCGTCGTAAGCGGCAGGCCAAGCTGAAACAATGAGGCTTTGGCGATGCAATACGAACTCACCAGGATCGACCCGGATGCTCCTAACGAGCAGTACCCGATCGGCAAACGGGAAACCGTTTCCGATCCGTTAGAAGATCAAGTCCACAAAAACATTTTCATGGGCAAGCTTGAAGACGTGCTGAACGGCACGGTCAACTGGGGGCGTAAAAACTCCCTGTGGCCGTACAACTTCGGCCTGTCGTGCTGCTACGTGGAAATGACCACCGCCTTCACGGCGCCCCACGACATCGCGCGCTTTGGCGCCGAAGTTATCCGGGCATCGCCGCGCCAGGCGGATTTCATGGTTATTGCCGGTACCTGCTTTATCAAGATGGCGCCGATCATTCAGCGTCTCTATGAGCAAATGCTTGAGCCTAAATGGGTTATTTCCATGGGTTCTTGCGCCAACTCCGGTGGCATGTATGACATCTACTCCGTGGTTCAAGGGGTCGACAAGTTCCTGCCCGTGGACGTTTACGTGCCAGGCTGCCCACCCCGCCCAGAGGCTTTCCTGCAAGGCTTGATGCTCTTGCAAGAGTCGATTGGCCAGGAGCGTCGCCCACTTTCCTGGGTTGTCGGCGAGCAAGGCGTTTATCGCGCCGAGATGCCATCCCAAAAGGAACAGCGCCGCGAACAGCGTATTCAGGTCACTAACCTGCGCAGCCCCGACGAAGTCTGATCCAGCGCCGCTTCTTTAAATAGAACGAAACACTGGCCTCATTCTTTACGTTGACCGAAAGCGATAAATAACCATGACTACAGGCTCCGCTCTGTACATCCCGCCTTATAAGGCTGACGACCAAGATGTGGTTGTCGAACTCAATACCCGTTTTGGCCCTGAGGCGTTCACCGCCCAGGCCACGCGCACCGGCATGCCGGTGCTTTGGGTTAACCGCGCAAAACTGGTTGAAGTCCTGACCTGCCTGCGCAACCTGCCAAAACCTTACGTCATGCTTTATGACTTGCACGGCGTGGACGAACGTCTGCGTACCAAGCGTCAGGGCCTGCCGTCGGGTGCAGATTTCACCGTTTTCTATCACCTGATGTCGCTTGAGCGTAACAGCGACGTCATGATCAAAGTGGCCCTGTCCGAAAGCGACCTGAGCCTTCCGACCGTCACCGGTATCTGGCCGAACGCCAACTGGTACGAGCGTGAAGTCTGGGACATGTTCGGGATCGACTTCAAAGGTCACCCGCACCTTTCACGCATCATGATGCCGCCTACATGGGAAGGTCACCCGCTGCGCAAGGACTTCCCGGCTCGCGCCACTGAGTTCGACCCTTACAGCCTGACCCTCGCCAAAGTGCAGCTGGAAGAAGAAGCCGCGCGTTTCCGGCCTGAAGACTGGGGCATGAAGCGCTCTGGCGAAAACGAGGACTACATGTTCCTCAACCTGGGCCCGAACCACCCTTCGGCTCACGGCGCCTTCCGCATCATCCTGCAACTGGACGGCGAAGAAATTGTCGACTGCGTGCCAGACATCGGCTACCACCACCGTGGTGCCGAGAAAATGGCTGAGCGTCAGTCCTGGCACAGCTTCATCCCGTACACCGACCGTATCGACTACCTCGGCGGCGTGATGAACAACCTGCCGTACGTGCTTTCGGTCGAGAAACTCGCAGGCATCAAGGTGCCGGATCGGGTCGACACCATCCGCATCATGATGGCCGAGTTCTTCCGTATCACCAGCCACCTGCTGTTCCTGGGGACTTACATCCAGGACGTGGGCGCCATGACCCCGGTGTTCTTCACCTTCACCGACCGTCAGCGCGCTTACAAAGTGATCGAAGCCATCACCGGCTTCCGCCTGCACCCGGCCTGGTACCGCATTGGTGGCGTTGCCCACGACCTGCCGAATGGTTGGGAACGCCTGGTCAAGGAATTCATCGACTGGATGCCCAAGCGTCTGGACGAGTACCAGAAAGCCGCTTTGGACAACAGCATCCTGCGCGGTCGTACCATCGGCGTCGCTCAGTACAACACCAAGGAGGCCCTGGAATGGGGCGTCACCGGTGCTGGCCTGCGTTCAACCGGTTGCGACTTTGACCTGCGTAAAGCGCGCCCGTACTCCGGCTACGAGAACTTCGAATTTGAAGTCCCGCTGGCAGCCAATGGCGATGCCTACGATCGTTGCATCGTGCGTGTCGAAGAAATGCGTCAGAGCCTGAAAATCATCGAGCAATGCATGCGCAACATGCCGGCCGGCCCGTACAAGGCGGATCATCCGCTGACCACGCCGCCGCCTAAAGAGCGCACGCTGCAGCACATCGAGACCCTGATCACGCACTTCCTGCAAGTTTCGTGGGGCCCGGTGATGCCGGCCAACGAATCCTTCCAGATGATTGAGGCGACCAAGGGCATCAACAGTTACTACCTGACGAGCGATGGCGGCACCATGAGCTACCGCACCCGGATTCGCACCCCAAGCTTCCCGCACCTGCAACAGATCCCTTCGGTGATCAAAGGCGAAATGGTCGCGGACTTGATTGCGTACCTGGGGAGTATCGATTTCGTTATGGCCGACGTGGACCGCTAAGCATGAACAGCACGCTTATCCAGACAGACCGTTTCGCCCTGAGCGAAACCGAGCGCTCGGCCATCGAGCACGAGATGCATCACTACGAAGATCCACGCGCCGCGTCGATCGAAGCCCTGAAGATCGTTCAGAAGGAACGCGGCTGGGTGCCGGATGGCGCGGTATACGCCATCGGCGAACTGCTCGGCATTCCGGCCAGCGACGTTGAAGGGGTGGCGACGTTCTATAGCCAGATCTTCCGTCAGCCCGTTGGCCGTCACATCATTCGCGTGTGCGACAGCATGGTCTGCTATATCGGTGGTCACGAATCCGTGGTCAGCGAAATTCAGAGCAAACTGGGCATCGGCCTCGGCCAGACCACTGCAGACGGCCGCTTCACGCTGCTGCCGGTGTGCTGCCTGGGCAACTGCGACAAGGCGCCGGCGTTGATGATCGACGACGACACATTCGGTGACGTGCAGCCTGCTGGCGTCGCCACGTTGTTGGAGGGCTACCCATGACCCTGACTTCATTCGGCCCTGCCAACCGCATCGCGCGTTCGGCAGAGACCCACCCCTTGACCTGGCGTCTGCGTGACGACGCCGAGCCAGTATGGCTCGACGAGTACCAGGCCAAAGACGGTTACGCAGCAGCCCGCAAGGCGTTCGCTGACATGGCTCAGGACGACATTGTCCAGACCGTCAAGGACGCTGGCCTCAAGGGTCGCGGCGGTGCTGGCTTCCCCACGGGCGTGAAGTGGGGGCTGATGCCAAAAGACGAATCCATGAACATCCGTTACCTGCTGTGTAACGCCGATGAAATGGAACCCAACACCTGGAAGGACCGCATGCTGATGGAGCAACTGCCCCATCTGCTGATCGAAGGCATGCTGATCAGTGCCCGTGCGCTGAAAACCTACCGCGGCTATATCTTCCTGCGGGGCGAATACACCACCGCGGCCGTGCACCTGCGTCGTGCGGTAGAAGAAGCCAAGGCAGCAGGCCTGCTGGGCAAGAACATTCTGGGTTCAGGCTTTGACTTCGAACTGTTCGTGCATACTGGCGCCGGGCGTTACATCTGCGGTGAAGAAACCGCACTGATCAACTCCCTCGAAGGCCGTCGCGCCAACCCGCGCTCCAAGCCTCCATTCCCGGCTGCTGTGGGCGTGTGGGGCAAGCCGACCTGCGTGAACAACGTTGAAACCCTGTGCAACGTGCCAGCCATCATCGGCAACGGCGTTGACTGGTACAAATCCCTCGCCCGCGAAGGCAGCGAAGACCACGGCACCAAGCTGATGGGCTTCTCCGGCAAAGTGAAGAACCCTGGCCTGTGGGAACTGCCGTTCGGCGTGACCGCTCGCGAGCTGTTCGAAGACTACGCGGGCGGCATGCGCGACGGCTTCAAGCTCAAGTGCTGGCAGCCAGGCGGCGCCGGTACGGGCTTCCTGCTGCCAGAACACCTGGACGCACAAATGTACGCCGGTGGCATCGCCAAAGTAGGCACCCGTATGGGTACAGGCCTGGCGATGGCGGTCGACGACAGCGTCAACATGGTGTCCTTGCTGCGCAACATGGAACAGTTCTTTGCACGCGAATCGTGCGGTTTCTGCACCCCTTGCCGTGATGGCTTGCCATGGAGCGTCAAGCTCCTGATGGCCATCGAGAACGGTGAAGGTCAGCCCGGCGATATCGAGACCCTGCTGGGTCTGGTCGGCTTCCTCGGCCCAGGCAAGACGTTCTGTGCTCACGCGCCGGGCGCCGTGGAGCCATTGGGCAGCGCGATCAAATACTTCCGTCCAGAGTTCGAAGCCGGTATTGCGCAAGCAAAACCTGGCACCGTTCCGCTGGCACGCCCGATTGTAATCGGCGCGTAACGTTCTGAATGAGGGTGGTCCGTGCCGCCCTCTGATCGTTCGATGACGCCCTAAAGGCTGTATTGATTCGAACGCATAACAAGATTCCATTAGCCACGCCCGCTGACACCGGGCCAACGAAGAACTTTGAACCATGGCCACTATCCACGTAGACGGCAAAGAGCTCGAAGTCGATGGGGCAGACAACCTGTTACAGGCTTGTTTGTCGCTGGGACTCGATATTCCGTATTTCTGCTGGCACCCTGCCCTCGGCAGCGTTGGTGCCTGTCGCCAGTGCGCGGTCAAGCAGTACACCGACGAAAACGACACCCGTGGTCGTATCGTCATGTCCTGCATGACGCCAGCCACTGACGGAAGCTGGATTTCCATCGAAGACGAAGAAGCGAAAGTGTTTCGCGCCAGCGTCGTCGAATGGCTGATGACCAACCACCCGCACGACTGCCCGGTCTGCGAGGAAGGCGGTCACTGCCACCTGCAAGACATGACGGTGATGACCGGCCACAACGAGCGCCGTTATCGCTTCACCAAGCGTACCCACCAAAACCAGGAGCTGGGCCCGTTCATCTCTCACGAAATGAACCGCTGCATCGCCTGCTATCGCTGTGTGCGCTTCTATAAAGACTACGCTGGCGGCACCGACCTCGGTGTGTTCGGCGCCCACGACAACGTGTACTTTGGTCGCGTTGAAGACGGCGTGCTGGAAAGCGAGTTCTCCGGCAACCTCACCGAGGTCTGCCCGACCGGTGTGTTCACCGACAAGACTCACTCCGAGCGCTACAACCGCAAATGGGACATGCAGTT
Source organism: Pseudomonas sp. NPDC096917 (assembly GCF_044762555.1). Classification (NCBI taxonomy): domain Bacteria; kingdom Pseudomonadati; phylum Pseudomonadota; class Gammaproteobacteria; order Pseudomonadales; family Pseudomonadaceae; genus Pseudomonas; species Pseudomonas sp. NPDC096917. The sequence continues at coordinate 69,218 of NZ_JBIWEO010000005.1, forward strand.
TTCGCCAAGCATCTGCCACGGTTGCTCCAGCGGCTGCAACATCAGCCCGGGCGAACGTTACGGCGAGCTGCGTCGCATCGAAAACCGCTTCAACGGTTCGGTGAACCAGTACTTCCTGTGTGACCGTGGCCGTTTCGGCTATGGCTACGTCAACCGCACCGACCGTCCACGCCAGCCGCTGCTGGCCGACGGCACCAAACTGGGCCTGGACGCGGCGCTGGACAAGGCTGCTGACCTGCTGCGCGGTCGCAACATCGTCGGCATCGGTTCACCACGTGCCAGCCTCGAAAGCAACTACGCGTTGCGTGAGCTGGTGGGCGCCGAGCACTTCTACTCAGGCATCGAAGCCGGTGAGCTGGAGCGCATCCGCCTGGTGCTGCAAGTGCTCAAGGACAGCCCGCTGCCTGTGCCGAACATGCGCGAGATCGAAGATCACGACGCCATTTTCGTCCTCGGCGAAGACCTGACCCAGACCGCCGCCCGTATGGCGCTGTCGCTGCGTCAATCGGTTAAAGGCAAGGCCGAAGACATGGCCGACGCCATGCGCGTTCAACCGTGGCTCGATGCTGCGGTGAAGAACATTGGCCAGCACGCGCTGAACCCCCTGTTTATCGCCAGCCTGGCGCAAACCAAGCTCGATGATGTGGCTGAAGAATGCGTACACGCGGCGCCAGACGATCTGGCACGCATCGGTTTCGCCGTGGCTCACGCCCTGGACGCCAGCGCACCGGCGGTGACCGGTCTGGACGCTGAAGCCCTTGAATTGGCTAAGCGCATTGCTGACGCCCTGCTCGCGGCCAAGCGCCCACTGATCATTGCGGGTACTTCGCTGGGCTCAAAAGCCTTGATCGAAGCCGCTGGCAACATCGCCAAAGCCCTGCACCTGCGCGAAAAAGCCGGCTCCATCAGCCTGGTTGTGCCGGAAGCCAACAGCCTTGGCCTGGCCATGCTCGGCGGCGAATCGGTCGACGCAGCGCTGCAAGCGGTCATCGACGGCAAAGCCGACGCGATCGTGGTGCTCGAAAACGATCTGTTCACCCGTGTCGATGCAGTCAAGGTCAACGCGGCACTGGACGCAGCCAAAGTGGTCATCGTTGCTGATCATCAAAAAACGGCGACCACTGACCGTGCCGACCTGGTACTGCCGGCCGCCAGCTTTGCAGAAGGCGACGGTACCTTGGTCAGCCAGGAAGGCCGCGCCCAGCGCTTCTTCCAGGTGTTTGAACCGCGCTATCTGGATTCGAGCATTTTGATCCATGAAGGCTGGCGCTGGTTTCACGCCTTGCGCAGCACCCTGCTGAACAAGCCGATCGACTGGACCCTGCTCGACCACGTGACCCAGGCCACTGCGGCCAGCACGGCGGCACTGGCCAATATTGTTGCAGCTGCGCCGTCTGCGGCGTTCCGCATCAAAGGCTTGAAGCTGGCGCGCGAACCCCTGCGTTACAGCGGTCGCACTGCGATGCGCGCCAACATCAGCGTGCACGAGCCGCGCACCCCACAAGACCCGGACACCGCGTTCGCGTTCTCGATGGAAGGTTACTCGGGCTCCGTAGAGCCGCGCCAACAAGTGCCGTTCGCCTGGTCGCCGGGCTGGAACTCGCCCCAAGCGTGGAACAAGTTCCAGGACGAAGTCGGTGGACACATCCGCGCTGGCGACCCTGGCATCCGCCTGATCGAAAGCCAAGGTGACGCGCTGAACTGGTTCGCCAACATTCCGGGTGCATTCAACCCGGCACGTGGCACCTGGCAAGTCGTGCCGTTCTATCACCTGCTGGGCAGCGAAGAGAACTCTTCGAAAGCCGCGCCGGTACAAGAGCGTATTCCTGCCGCTTACATCGCACTGGCCAAGTCCGAAGCCGACCGTCTGGGCGTCAATGATGGGGCACTGCTGAGCTTGAACGTGGCTGGCCTGACCCTGCGTCTGCCACTGCGTGTCAACGAAGAGCTGGGCGCAGGTCTGGTGGCATTGCCGGCCGGCTTGCCAGGTATTCCGCCAGCGATCTTTGGCCTTACCGTTGACGGTTTGCAGGAGGCAGCCCAATGACCTGGTTTACGCCTGAAGTGATCGACGTGATCATCTCGGTGGTGCAAGCCATCGTGATCCTGCTCGCCGTGGTGGTGTGCGGTGCGCTGTTGAGCTGGGTCGAGCGTCGTTTGCTCGCCCTGTGGCAAGACCGTTACGGTCCGAACCGCGTTGGCCCGTTCGGCGCGTTTCAGATTGCCGCCGACATGATCAAAATGTTCTTCAAGGAAGACTGGACGCCACCGTTTGCCGACAAGGTGATCTTCACCCTGGCACCGGTTGTGGCCATGAGCGCCTTGCTGATCGCCTTCGCGATTATCCCGATCACCCCGACCTGGGGCGTGGCGGATCTGAACGTCGGTATCCTGTTCTTCTTCGCCATGGCCGGCCTGTCGGTTTACGCGGTGTTGTTCGCTGGCTGGTCCAGTAACAACAAGTTCGCCTTGCTCGGCAGCTTGCGGGCCTCGGCCCAGACTGTGTCGTACGAAGTGTTCATGGGCCTGTCGCTGATGGGCATCGTGGTGCAGGTTGGCTCGTTCAACATGCGCGACATCGTCGAATACCAAGCGCAGAACCTGTGGTTCATCATTCCGCAGATCTTCGGCTTCCTGACCTTCTTCATCGCCGGCGTCGCCGTGACTCACCGTCACCCTTTCGACCAGCCAGAAGCAGAACAGGAACTGGCCGATGGTTACCACATCGAATACGCCGGCATGAAATGGGGCATGTTCTTCGTGGGTGAATACATCGGGATCGTGTTGATCTCGGCGTTGCTGGTGACTTTGTTCTTCGGTGGCTGGCACGGGCCTTTCGGCATACTGCCGCAGATTCCGTTCATCTGGTTCGCCCTGAAGACCGCGTTTTTCATCATGATCTTCATCCTGCTGCGCGCTTCTATTCCGCGTCCACGGTATGACCAAGTGATGGACTTCAGCTGGAAGTTCTGCCTGCCGCTGACCCTGATCAATTTGCTGGTAACCGCTGCAATCGTGTTGATGAACACGCCTGCAGTCGCGGTTCAGTGAGGATAGAGACCCATGTTCAAGTACCTGTTTGACATCGTGCATGGCACCTACACCCAGCTTCGCAGCTTGGTGATGGTGTTTGGCCATGCCTTCCGCAAGCGTGACACGCTGCAATACCCGGAAGAACCGGTCTATCTGCCACCGCGTTACCGTGGCCGAATTGTCCTGACCCGCGACCCGGACGGCGAAGAGCGTTGTGTAGCCTGTAACCTGTGCGCCGTAGCGTGCCCGGTGGGCTGCATCTCGCTGCAAAAAGCCGAAACCGAGGATGGCCGCTGGTACCCGGAGTTCTTCCGCATCAACTTCTCACGCTGCATTTTCTGCGGTCTGTGTGAGGAAGCCTGCCCGACCACCGCGATCCAGCTGACACCGGATTTCGAAATGGCCGAGTTCAAACGTCAGGATCTGGTCTACGAGAAGGAAGATCTGCTGATCTCCGGTCCCGGCAAGAACCCTGATTACAACTTCTATCGTGTTGCGGGTATGGCCGTTGAGGGCAAGCCGAAAGGTGCCGCTCAGAACGAAGCCGAGCCGATCAACGTGAAGAGCTTGCTGCCTTAAGGAAGAACGATGGAATTCGCTTTCTATTTCGCATCGGGTGTCGCTGTCGTGTCCACGCTACGCGTGATCACCAACACCAACCCTGTGCACGCCCTGCTCTACCTGATTATTTCGCTGATTGCCGTGGCGATGACGTTCTTTAGCCTGGGTGCACCGTTTGCTGGTGTGCTCGAAGTGATCGCCTACGCCGGTGCCATCATGGTGCTGTTCGTGTTCGTGGTCATGATGCTCAACCAGGGCCCGGCCTCGGTAACGCAAGAACGCCATTGGCTCAAGCCCGGCATCTGGATCGGACCCAGCATTCTGTCCGCGATCCTGCTAGCCGAACTGCTGTATGTGCTGTTCGCTCACCCAAGCGGTGCAGCCATCGGTCAAACCACCATTGATGCAAAGGCCGTGGGCATCAGCCTGTTCGGCCCGTATCTGCTGGTGGTCGAACTCGCCTCGATGCTGTTGCTTGCTGCAGCTGTGACGGCGTTCCACTTGGGCCGCAACGAGGCGAAGGAGCAATAACATGCCAGGAATACCTCTCGAACATGGTCTCGCGGTTGCGGGCGTCCTGTTCTGCCTCGGTCTCGTTGGCCTGATGGTACGTCGCAACATTCTCTTCGTATTGATGAGTCTGGAAATCATGATGAACGCCGCTGCACTGGCGTTCATCGTTGCCGGTGCACGCTGGGCGCAGCCGGATGGACAGGTCATGTTCATTCTGGTGATCACCCTGGCAGCCGCTGAGGCCAGTATTGGCCTGGCGATCCTGCTGCAGCTGTATCGCCGCTTCCACACGCTTGATATCGATGCTGCCAGTGAGATGCGCGGATGAACCTTCTCTTTCTGACTTTCGTATTCCCCCTGATCGGCTTTTTGCTGCTGTCGTTCTCCCGTGGACGCTTCAGCGAAAACCTCTCGGCCGTGATCGGCGTCGGCTCCATTGGCCTGTCGGCCATCGTGGCCGCGTTTGTGATCTGGCAATTCAATGTGGCACCGCCTGAAGGCGGTCAATTCACGCAAGTGCTGTGGCAGTGGATGTCGGTGGGTGATTTCAAACCCAACTTCGCCCTGCACCTGGACGGCCTGTCCGTGACCATGCTCGGCGTTGTCGTCGGGGTGGGCTTCCTGATCCACGTGTTTGCCTCTTGGTACATGCGCGGTGAAGACGGCTACTCACGCTTCTTCGCCTACACCAACCTGTTTATCGCCAGCATGCTGTTCCTGATCCTGGCCGATAACCTGTTGTTCGTGTATTTCGGCTGGGAAGGCGTAGGCCTGTGCTCCTACCTGTTGATCGGTTTCTACTACAGCAACCGCAACAACGGTAACGCAGCACTTAAAGCCTTCATCGTGACCCGCATCGGCGACGTGTTCCTGGCCATCGGCCTGTTCATCCTGTTCCAACAGTTGGGCACGCTGAACATCCAAGAGCTGCTGGTTCTGGCGCCTCAGAAATTCCAGGCCGGTGACTTCTGGATTGTTCTGGCAACCCTGATGCTGTTGGGCGGCGCAGTCGGTAAATCGGCGCAACTGCCTTTGCAAACCTGGTTGGCAGACGCGATGGCCGGCCCGACACCTGTTTCGGCACTGATCCACGCCGCAACGATGGTAACCGCCGGTGTTTACCTGATTGCACGGACCCACGGTCTGTTCACCCTGGCACCTGAAGTGCTGCACCTGGTCGGCATCGTCGGCGGTGTGACCCTGGTACTGGCGGGCTTCGCGGCACTGGTACAAACCGACATCAAACGCATCCTCGCCTACTCGACCATGAGCCAGATCGGCTACATGTTCCTGGCGCTGGGTGTGGGTGCATGGGACGGCGCAATCTTCCACCTGATGACCCACGCCTTCTTCAAGGCCCTGCTGTTCCTTGCTTCCGGTGCGGTGATTGTTGCCTGCCACCACGAGCAGAACATCTTCAAGATGGGCGGCCTGTGGAAAAAACTGCCATTGGCCTACGCCAGCTTCATCGTCGGGGGTGCCGCCTTGTCGGCCCTGCCATTGCTGACAGCCGGTTTCTACTCCAAGGACGAAATTCTGTGGGAAGCCTTTGCCAGCGGTAACAGCGGCTTGCTGTACGCCGGTCTGGTCGGTGCGTTCATGACCTCGCTGTACACCTTCCGCCTGATCTTCATCACCTTCCATGGTGAAGCCAAGACTGAAGCCCACGCGGGTCACGGCGTTACCTACTGGCTGCCACTGAGCGTGCTGATCGTATTGTCGACCTTCATCGGCGCCATGATCACTCCACCCCTGGCGGGTGTACTGCCACAAAGCGTTGGCCATGCCGGCGGCGAAGCCAAACACAGCCTGGAAATCGCCTCGGGTGCCATCGCCCTGGCCGGTATCCTGCTCGCGGCTCTGCTGTACCTGGGCAAGCGTCGCGTTGTAACCGCAGTCGCCAACAGCGGCATTGGCCGCTTCCTCTCGGCCTGGTGGTTCGCTGCCTGGGGCTTCGATTGGTTGTACGACAAACTGTTCGTCAAACCGTACCTGTTGATCTGCCGCTTGCTGCGCAAAGATCCGCTGGACCAGACCATTGGTTTGATCCCGCAGATGGCCAAGGCCGGGCATAACGCCCTGAGCCGCAGCGAAACCGGTCAACTGCGTTGGTACGCTGCTTCCATGGCCGCCGGTGCTGTACTGGTCATGGGCGCCATCGTACTGGTAGCGGTCTGATATGAACCTTCGACATTGCGAAAGGAATTGAGCCCGTCATGATTCTGCCTTGGCTAATCCTGATCCCCTTTATCGGCGGCCTGCTGTGCTGGCTGGGTGAGCGCTTCGGCCCTACCCTGCCACGCTGGATTGCGTTGCTGACCATGTCACTTGAGCTTGCACTCGGCCTTTGGCTGTGGGCTCACGGCGACTACCACCTGGCACCGAACCCTGGCGCCGACCCAACGTGGGCGCTTGAATTCAAGCACGTCTGGATCGAGCGTTTCGGCATCAGCGTCCATCTGGCACTCGACGGTTTGTCGCTGCTGATGATCCTGCTGACCGGCCTGCTCGGTGTGCTCTCGGTTCTGTGTTCCTGGAAAGAAATTCAGCGCCACGTGGGCTTCTTCCACCTGAACCTGATGTGGATCCTGGGCGGCGTGGTTGGCGTGTTCCTCGCCATCGACCTGTTCATGTTCTTCTTCTTCTGGGAAATGATGCTGGTGCCGATGTACTTCCTCATCGCGCTCTGGGGTCACAGCTCATCCGACGGCAAGAAAACCCGTATCTACGCCGCGACCAAGTTCTTCATCTTCACTCAGGCTTCCGGCCTGATCATGCTGGTGGCGATCCTGGGTCTGGTGCTGGTCAACTTCAATGAAACCGGTGTGCTGACCTTCAGCTATGCCGAGTTGCTGAAAACCAAGATGTCGCTCACCACTGAGTACATCCTGATGCTTGGCTTCTTCATTGCGTTTGCCGTGAAGCTGCCGGTTGTACCGTTCCACTCCTGGTTGCCTGACGCTCACGCCCAGGCACCGACCGCAGGTTCGGTCGACTTGGCCGGTATCCTGTTGAAGACCGCTGCGTATGGTCTGCTGCGTTTTGCCTTGCCGCTGTTCCCGAACGCTTCGGCCGAGTTTGCGCCGATTGCCATGACCCTGGGTCTGATCGGAATTTTCTACGGCGCGTTCCTGGCGTTCGCACAGACAGACATCAAGCGTCTGATCGCCTTCTCCAGCGTTTCGCACATGGGCTTTGTGCTGATCGGCATCTACTCTGGCAGCTTGCTGGCGTTGCAAGGCGCGGTGATCCAGATGCTGGCACACGGTGTTTCGGCAGCCGCGCTGTTTATCCTTAGCGGCCAGTTGTACGAGCGTCTGCACACCCGTGACATGCGTGAAATGGGCGGCTTATGGTCCAAGATCGCGTACCTGCCGGCCATCAGCCTGTTCTTCGCGGCCGCGTCGCTGGGCTTGCCAGGTACCGGTAACTTCGTAGGTGAATTCCTGATCCTGATGGGCTCGTTCGCCAGCTTCCCTTGGGTCACGGCGATCGCCACAACCGGTCTGGTGTTTGGTTCGGTCTACTCGCTGATCATGATTCACCGCGCCTACTTCGGCCCTTCCAAGTCGGACGCTGTTCTGGCCGGCATGGATGCTCGTGAACTGATCATGGTGCTCGGTCTGGCGGTACTGCTGGTGTTTATCGGCGTGTACCCACAACCGTTCCTCGATACCTCTGCTGCGACCATGCATGGCGTGCAGCAATGGCTCGGCACCGCCTTCACTCAACTCGCTTCGGCCCGGTAAGAGCGCTATGGAATTTACGATCCAACACTTTATCGCGCTTGCTCCACTGCTGATTACCAGCCTCACCGTTGTGGTGGTGATGCTGGCAATCGCGTGGCGCCGCAACCACTCACAGACCTTCTTGCTTTCGGTGGCGGGTCTTAACCTGGCATTGCTGTCGATTTTCCCGGCGTTGAAAGTTGCTCCACTGGCTGTCACCCCGCTGTTGATGATGGACAACTTTGCCTATCTGTACACCGGTCTGATCCTGGTCTCGACACTGGCCTGCGTCACCCTCGCCCATGCTTACCTGGGCGAAGGCGGCACCGGCTACCCGGGCAACCGCGAAGAGCTTTACCTGCTGATCCTGCTGGCGGCGGCTGGCGGTATCGTGCTGGTGAGCGCGCAACACCTGGCGGGCTTGTTCATCGGCCTGGAGTTGCTCTCGGTTCCGGTTTACGGCCTGGTGGCTTACGCCTTCTTCAACAAGCGTTCGCTGGAAGCCGGCATCAAGTACATGGTGCTGTCGGCTGCCGGTTCTGCGTTCCTGCTGTTCGGTATGGCCCTGCTGTACGCCGAAGCCGGTAGCCTGAGCTTCAGCGGTATCGGCCACGCCCTGGCGTCGACTGGCGCTCCAAGCGCCATCGCACAGCTGGGTCTGGGCATGATGCTGGTGGGTCTGGCCTTTAAACTGTCGCTGGTACCGTTCCACCTCTGGACTCCAGACGTGTACGAAGGTGCTCCGGCGCCTGTGGCGGCTTTCTTGGCCACCGCTTCGAAAGTGGCTGTGTTTGCCGTCATCGTGCGTTTGTTCCAGATCTCCCCGGCGGCGACTACCGGTGTGATGAGCGACGTACTGACCGTGATCGCGATTGCTTCGATCCTGTTCGGTAACCTGCTGGCCCTGACCCAAAACAACCTCAAGCGTCTGCTGGGTTTCTCGTCCATCGCCCACTTTGGCTACCTGCTGATCGCCCTGATTGCGAGCAAAGGCATGGCCGTTGAAGCGATTGGCGTGTACCTGATCACTTACGTGCTCACCAGCCTCGGTGCGTTCGGCGTCATTACCCTGATGTCGTCGCCGTACAAAGGCCGTGACGCAGACGCACTGTACGAGTACCGCGGCCTGTTCTGGCGCCGTCCGTACATGACCGCCGTACTGACCGTGATGATGCTGTCCCTGGCCGGTATTCCGCTGACCGCAGGCTTCATCGGCAAGTTCTACATCATCGCCACCGGCGTTGAGGCACACCAATGGTGGCTGGTCGGTTCCCTGATCCTGGGTAGCGCCATTGGCGTGTTCTACTACCTGCGCGTGATGGTGACCCTGTATCTGGTAGAGCCAAAACTGCATCGCCACGACGCACCGCTGAACTGGGAGCAGAAGGCAGGCGGCGTGATGCTGCTGGCGGTTTCGATTCTGGTGTTCGTACTGGGTGTGTACCCACAACCGATGCTGGAACTGGTGCAACACGCAACGCTGTACCTGAATGGCTAAGCGATAAACAGCTGTACCTGATGCCCCGTGAAGGCCTGACCTTCACGGGGTATTTTTTTGGGTTGGATTTGAACCCTGCCCCCCCTGCAGGAGCAAGCTCGCTCCTTCGGTTTAGGTGGATCTGTGATTGTCTGACAGTTGCGAGTGATTCCGGGCTTGTATAGGCTGGCGCGCCGCCCGCCCACCGACCTGGAATGCCTGTTCATGCGATCTGCCCTGTCTTCGTTGCTGCCCTTGGCGCTTGTCTGCGCTGTCCCCGCCTCTGCTGGCCCGCTGGAGCTGGGTGAGGTTCAGGTGCGCAGCGAGGAAAGCAGCGAGCTGGAAGTCGTTCAGGCCGCATTGAATCAGGTGCCAGGCGCCAGCAATCTGATCGACATGAACACGGTCGAGCATGGCCGCGTGGCGAGCAACAGCGATGTGCTGGCCTATCAGCCCGGTGTGTATGCACAGTCGGGTGGTAATGAGGGGACCAAAGTGTCGGTGCGCGGCTCGGGTATCAATCGCGCTCCCGGCGCTCACGGCTCAGGCCTGTACGTGATGTTCGACGGCCTGCCGCTGACCGGTCCCGGCGGCACGCCTTACGAGTTGTTTGAGCCGCTGTGGCTGAGCCGCGCCGAGGTGTTGCGCGGTGCCAATGGTTTTGAGACCGGTGCGCTGGCCTTGGGCGGCTCGATCAATTACGTGACCCATACCGGTTACGACGCCGCACCGCTGCAAGTGCGCTACGAGGCTGGCAGCTATGGCTACCAAAAGCGTCAGATCAGTTCAGGGCAAGTCGTGGGCGACCTTGATTACTATGTGTCGCTGACCGATGCCGAAACCAACGGTTATCAGGATCACACTTCAGGCAACAGCAAAGGCATCGCGGCCAATGTCGGTTACCGCTTCAGCCCGCAACTGGAAACACGCTTTTACCTGCGCTACCGCGAGACCGATAACGAACTCGCTGGCCGAGTCACCCAAGAGCAGATCAAACATCACCCACGCTCCGCCAACCCGGCGTATGTAAGCGGCGACTATACCCGCCCGCAACCCGGCAGCACGTGGCTGGGCAACAAAACCACCCTGTACCTGGACGACGACTCCCAAGTGGAAGTCGGACTGGTGTACCACGACTACCCAATGGACCTGCGCGAGGGGCCCAATCGGCTGAAAGTCGCCTACACCGACGTCAGCGGCACCCTGAACTACACACGTCGCGACACTCTGTTTGGCCTGCAAAGCAAAACCACCCTGGGCTTGCGTACCACCAAACACCTGCCCAACAGCGGCGCTTCGGAGTACGTGCGCATCCCGCGTGGCAACACCGCCACGTATGCGCCGGGCACCAAAATGCGCGATTTCAGCTATCAGGGTTCAGACACCGCGCTGCACGCCAGCAATGATCTGGAATTGATCCCTGACCTGTGGCTGACCACCGGCATGGCGCTGATCTATACCCGCCGCGAAAGCGAGGTGAGCTACCCCGAGAGCGGCGCAAAAGTCAGCCAGCATGATTGGGACTACGCACCACGTGTCGGCTTGCGCTATGAGTTCAACCCGCACCTGCAGGTGTACGGCAACCTCAGTCGCTCGGTCGAACCGCCACACCCTTGGTCGATGATCTGGAGCTCGCCGTACGTGTTCCCGGTCGGCAGCGGCCCGGCCACCGGGCGTCAAAGCACACCGATTGCGATGAAGAACCAAACCGCTACCACCCTTGAGCTGGGCACACGCGGTGATTCATGGCTAGGCCAGTGGGACCTGGCCTGGTACTACTCGGCGGTGCGCCATGAATTGCTCACCGTTGAACTGCAAGCCGCGACCGCCGATCTGGCACCGATAGTTGGCGAGTCCAACGCCAGCCCCACCGTGCACCAAGGCATCGAGGCAGGACTCAACAGTCGGTTATGGGAGCGCGACGGCGTGGGGACAGTGTCGTTGCGTCAGGCCTACACCTTCAGCGACTTCCATTACCGCGATGACTCGCGTTTTGGCGACAACCGCTTGCCGGGTATTCCACAGCATTACTATCAGGCGCAAATCCGTTACGACCACCCACAAGGGTTCTATGCCGGGGTCAACACCCAAGTGGCCTCACGCATGGCAGTGGATTACGCCAACTCGTATTACTCGTCGTCCTACATGCTCTGGGGCGCAACAGTGGGTTATGCCTCGCCTAAACAAGACTGGCAGACCTGGCTTGACCTGCGCAACCTGACCGGTGAACGCTACGCTGCCACTATTACACCGGGCTACGACGACAAAGGGCTGGATGCCGCACGCTCCACCCCCGGCGAAGGCATGGGTGCCTACGTCGGGGTTTCGTATAGCTTGCGTTAATCGGTTTGCGGGAAATCGGCCGGTAGCCGCACTTTACGTCGAGTGCCGCCGAACAGCCCCCAACTCGACAGGAACAGGGCGGCAATCAAGGGGCCGATCACAAAGCCATTGAGGCCAAAGATGGCCATACCGCCCAGGGTCGAGATGAGGATCAGGAAGTCCGGCATTTTGGTGTCTTTGCCCACCAGAATCGGGCGCAGTACGTTGTCGACCATACCGATGACAAACACGCCGTACAGCGCCAGCACCACACCCTGCCAGACCATGCCGGTGGCCAGGAAGTAAACCGCTACCGGTGCCCAGACAATGCCAGCCCCCACAGCGGGCAACAACGACAGGAACATCATTAGCACCGCCCAGAACAGCGAGCTCTGGATGCCGAGTATCCAGAAAATCAACCCGCCCAGCGCACCTTGTACGACTGCGACCGCCAGATTGCCTTTGACGGAAGCCCTGACCACGCGGCGCAGTTTAATTTGCAGCAAGCGCTTATGCTGTTCTGCCATGGGCACGGCGTTACGGATCATGCGCACCATGAACTGTCCGTCACGGATAAAGAAGTACAACAGGTAGAGCATGATGAAAAAGCTCACCACCAGCTCAAAGGTGCTTTGGCCGAAGTTGAACACTTGTGTGGCAAAGAACTGACTGCCTTCAAGGGCGCCCTTGGCAATTTTGTCGCTGACGCCGTCGATACTGCTGAGCCCCAACTGGTCAAGCCACTGCTGGAGTTGTCGCGGCATAATACTTTCAAGTTGCGTCACGTAATTGGCGACGTTGATCTTGCCGCTTTGCACATCGCTGTAGAGTGTCGCCACTTCTTGCACCAGCAAGATCGTGGTGAAAATCACGGGCAATATCGCGATCAGGGTGCACGTGGTCAAGGTTGTGAAGGTGGCCAGGTTACGTCGGCCTTTGAATTTCAGCACCAGTTTGCGCTGCAGGGGCGCAAACAGAATGCCCAGCGCCACCGCCCAAAAAATCGCCCCGTAAAACGGTAGCAAGATCCAGATAAAGGAAATCGTCACGAAGGCCAGCAGTAAAATCAGGGTTTTGCGTTGCAAGCTTGTTTCGTTCATAGGCCTTCCATGTCTTAAGTAGACCTGTAGTCGCTGCCGAAGGCTGCGATAAGGGCCGCAGGACCTTCGCTGTTGACTTCAAAGGTGTGAGCCGCCGCAGCCCATCGCAGCCTTCGGCAGCGACTACAGGTGCAGTTCTTCAGCCCTGAGCCTCTGCCTCTTCATGGGCATGGCGCAGGCGTTCGCGGCTGTTGGTCAGATGCAGGCGCATGGCTGCGCGGGCGGCATCCGAGTCCTGCCGGGCAATGGCAGCATAGATCTCTTCGTGTTCGCGGCTCAGACGGCTCATGTAGTGCTGCTGGTCGTCATGGGCAAGACTCGCGGAGTTCAGCCGGGTGCGCGGAATAATGCTGGTGCCCAGGTGATTCATGATGTCAGTGAAGTAGCGGTTGCCCGTCGACAGCGCGATCTGCAAGTGAAACTGGAAGTCAGACGCCACTGCATCACCGTTACGCGCGGTGTTTTCGTTCAGGGCATCCAGAGCAGCGCGCATCGCGGCCAATTGCTCGCAACTGCGGCGTTGCGCAGCCAGACCGGCCGACTCGACTTCCAGGCTGATGCGCAATTCCAAAATCGCCAGCACGTCACGCAACGTGACCACTGTTGCCGGGTCGATGCGAAAACCGCTGGGGCTCGGGGTGTCCAGCACAAAGGTGCCGATGCCGTGCCGGGTCTCGACCTGCCCCGCCGCCTGCAAACGGGATATGGCTTCACGCACCACGGTGCGGCTTACGCCATGTGCTTCCATGATCGCGGACTCGGTGGGCAGTTTGTCGCCGCGCTTGAGCAAACCGTCGCGAATCTGCTCGGACAACACCGTCACCAACTCCTGCGCGAGGCTACGGCGTTTGCGAGGAAGGCGGGGAACGTCGGTCGGTTTTTCCATGGTAAACATTGATCTCAGGTTCAAGGGCGCGGACTGCTAATCCCCGCATGATAGCTCATGCTGGTTGTACGATCACTAATCGACCCTGCGATCATCCTCCCTTCCCCCTGACGAAACCCTGAATTGTTTGCTTGGCCCTGGATTGACAAAGCCTTGGGAAGGTGTAAATAATCCGCCAAAGTTGTACGACAACGGATAACAAAACAATAATAACCAGGGAGCTTCCGTATGACCGCATTCATCTGCGCCTCCTCTTCTGTCACGCCCCCCGAACACGCCTGTCGAGCCCGATCCCCCAAGGGTCGATCGCCTGCCTCATTTGCTGAACCACTTTACGCAGCAAATGGCTCACTCGCCTCAGCGGCTTGAGCCTGCGCCCTGACATCAGGGCACCACACACCGCCTTCCATTTGCTGGCCGCTTATGTCGGTCATGGGAGGACGGATTTGTCAAAAATGGGAGCACAACAATAATGAGATCTCAAAACACCCGTTCATTGATTCTTATGGGCCTTGGCAGCATGAGTCTGTCGCTGCCGTTGACGGGCATGGCTGAAGGGTTTATCGATGACACCAAAGCCACCCTCATGCTGCGCAACGCTTACATCAATCGCAATTTTACCAACCCGGACTACCCCAACAGCCGTGCCCCCCAAAGCAAGGCTGAGGAATGGACGCAGAACTTCATTCTCGACGTCAAATCCGGTTTTACCCAAGGCACCGTCGGTTTCGGCGTCGATGTGCTGGGCATGTACTCACAAAAGCTTGATGGCGGCAAAGGCACCGCAGGCACTCAACTGCTGCCCACCCACAGCGACGGTGAACCGGCTGACAACTTCGGGCGCCTGGGCGTCGCAGCCAAAGCCAAATTTTCTAACACTGAATTAAAAGTGGGCGAATGGATGCCTGTGCTGCCGATCTTACGGTCGGACGATGGCCGCTCCCTGCCACAAACTTTCCGTGGCGCCCAGATCACCTCCAAGGAAATCGCGGGCCTTAATCTTTACGGCGGCCAGTTCCGCGCCAACAGCCCGCGTAACGATGCGAGCATGGAAGACATGTCGCTCAACGGTAAAGGCGCGTTTACCTCTGACCGTTTCAACTTTGCCGGTGGTGATTACACCTTCAATGAAAAACGCACCCAAGTGGGCCTGTGGTACGCAGAGCTGGAAAATATCTACCAGCAACAATTCGTTAACGTGATTCACAGCCAGCCGATAGGCGATGTCACGCTGGGTGCGAACCTGGGTTATTTCTGGGGCAAGGAAGACGGCAGTAAACGAGCCGGCGATCTGGACAACAAAACCGCTTCTGCACTGTTCTCCGCCAAGTACAAAGGCAACACCTTATATGTTGGCCTGCAAAAAGTCAGCGGCGACGATGGCTGGTTCCGCGTCAACGGCACCAGTGGCGGGACCCTGGCCAACGACAGCTACAACTCCAGCTATGACCTGGCCAAAGAACGCTCCTGGCAACTGCGTCACGACCTGGATTTCGCGGTACTTGGCGTGCCCGGCCTGACCATGATGAACCGCTACATCAGCGGCGATAACATCCATACCGCCACCGTCAACAACGGCAAGGAATGGGGCCGCGAATCTGAACTGGCCTACACCGTGCAAAGCGGCACGCTCAAGGATCTGACTGTGCGCTGGCGCAACGCGTCCATTCGCCGCGACTACAGTGCCAACGAGTTTGACGAAAACCGTATTTTCATCACCTACCCGCTGTCGTTGTTGTAACACCGACCACCCCTGAGGGAGCTGGCTTGCCAGCGATGCAAACCATGCGGTCTTGCTCGCAGACCGCGCAGATACCATCGCAGGCAAGCCAGCTCCCACAATCGACTCAGTGCTCACTTAAAGAAATGATGGCACATCGCTAAAGTTTGCCGAATCGTGCATTGACAACACTGAGCATGCCTGTGAATAATCCGAACCAAGTCATACGACAACAGATGACATAAATAAGAAATGCAGGGACTCTTGATGACACACACTCCTACTGTCCAAACCCCCTTCAATCGCCTTCTTCTTACCGGGGCCGCGGGTGGTTTGGGGAAGGTGCTGCGCGAAAGCCTCAAGCCTTATGCCAAGGTTCTGCGCCTCTCTGATATCGCGCCAATGGCGCCTGCTGTCGACAGCAGCGAAGAAGTCCAGACATGCGACCTCGCCGACAAACACGCCGTGCACCAACTGGTCGAAGGCGTAGACGCCATTGTGCATTTAGGCGGTGTTTCGGTAGAGCGTCCCTTTGAAGAAATCCTCGGCCCGAACATCAGCGGCATATTCCACATCTACGAAGCCGCACGCCGCCATGGCGTGAAGCGCGTCATTTTCGCCAGCTCCAATCATGTGATCGGCTTTTATAAACAAGATCAGAAGCTTGATGCCCACTCCCTGCGCCGCCCTGATGGCTACTACGGGCTGTCGAAGTCTTACGGCGAAGACATGGCGACCTTCTACTTCGACCGTTATGGCATCGAAACCGTCAGCATCCGCATCGGTTCTTCATTCCCGGAACCGCAAAACCGCCGAATGATGAGCACCTGGCTGAGCTTCGCCGACCTCACACAATTGCTCGAGCGCTCGCTGTACACGCCGAATGTGGGCCATACGGTGGTCTACGGTGCTTCAAACAATTTGAACGTGTGGTGGGACAACCGCTTTGCAGCCCATTTAGGTTTCGCCCCCAAAGACACCTCCGAAGTGTTCCGCGACAAGATTGAAGCCCAGCCCAGACCCGCCGCCAATGATCCAGCAATGGTTTACCAAGGCGGTGCGTTTGTAGCAGCGGGTCCGTTTGACGACGAATAAACGGGCTGTGCATCCAATAAGAACAACCGCCACAGAGATCAAGCCGCATGACTGCCGAACTGATTCTCGATGCACGCAATGCCACCGGCGAGAGCCCGGTCTGGAGTGCCGCAGAGCAAGCGCTGTACTGGGTTGATATCCCGGCAAAGCGCCTGCATCGCTGGAATTTGGCTGATGGCCACAGCCAAAGCTGGGAAGCCCCGCAGATGCTCGCGTGCATTGCTCGCAGCAGCGATGGCAACTGGATTGGCGGCATGGAAAGCGGCGTGTTCGCCCTCACCCCCCAAGCCGATGGCCGCTTGACCACTAGGCTGCTGAGCAGCGTGGCGCACGCACAACCCGGTATGCGTTTCAATGATGGCCGCTGTGATCGTCAGGGTCGTTTCTGGGCCGGGACCATGCTTCTGGACATGTCGGCAGGTGCGCCGGTGGGCGCGATGTACCGCTACAGCGCCAGCCAGGATGCCACCCTCAACCCGCAGATCAACGGATTTATCGTGCCTAACGGCCTGGCGTTCAGCCCGGACGGGCGGACGATGTACCTGTCGGACTCGCACCCCGACGTGCAAAAAATCTGGGCTTTCGATTACGACATCGATACAGCCACCCCGCACAACCGTCGTCTGTTTGTCGACATGACGCAACACCCCGGCCGGCCGGATGGCGCCGCCGTCGACGCAGAGGGTTGCTACTGGATTTGCGGCAACGATGCAGGCCAGATCCATCGGTTTACCCCCGATGGCAAACTCGACCGCTCGCTGGCCGTGCCGGTCAAAAAACCGGCGATGTGCGCCTTTGGCGGGCCAGATCTGGACACGCTGTTTGTGACCTCGATTCGCCCAGCGGGCGACATCAGCGACCAACCTTTGGCGGGCGGCGTGTTTGCCCTGAACCCCGGCGTTAAAGGGCTGACGGAGCCCACGTTGAAAAGCTGAGCGTTTTACCCCTGCTGATCCAAGACCTTTAAATAAAAAAAACAATATGTGGAGTGACCCATGGATTTCAAACGCACCTTACTCATCGCCGCATTGCCGCTGGCTTTTTGCCTCTCAGGCGTCGCCCAGGCAGAAATCAAAATCAAATTCGCCGAAGTTCACCCCGCTGGTTATCCGCCTGTGGTGGCTGAACAAGAGATGGGCAAAAAGCTCCAGGCTCAAAGCAACGGTGATATTTCCTTCAAGATGTTTGCCGGTGGCGTGTTGGGTTCCGAGAAAGAAGTGGTCGAGCAGTTGCAGTCGGGCGCCGTGCAGATGACCCGCGTCAGCCTCGGCATCCTCGGCCCTGTGGTGCCGGAAACCAACGCGTTTAATCTGCCATTCGTGTTCCGCGATCAGGCGCACATGCGCAAAATCATCGACGGCGAAATCGGCCAGGAGATGCTCGACAAGATCACCAACTCCGACTTCAACATGGTCGCCCTGGCCTGGATGGATGGCGGCACCCGCAACCTCTATACCAAAAAACCAGTGCGCCAGCTTGCCGACCTCAAAGGCATGAAAATCCGCGTACAAGGCAACCCGGTGTTTATCGACACCATCAATGACATGGGTGGCAACGGGATTGCCATGGCCACGGGCGAGATTTTCAGTGCCCTGCAAACCGGTGTGATTGACGGCGCCGAAAACAACCCGCCGACCTTCCTTGAACATAACCACTACCAGAACGCCAAATACTTCACCTGGACCGATCACCTGATCCTGCCGGAACCGATCGTGATCGCCAAAACCACCTGGAACAAGCTCAGCCCGGAGCAACAGGCACTGGTGCAAAAACTGGCGCGTGAAGCGCAGATGGAAGAGCGCGTGATCTGGGACAAAAAATCGGACGAAAGCGTCGCCAAGCTCACGAAAGATGGGGTTGAGTTCATCACCCTCACCCCGGAACAGAAAAAAGCGTTCTACGAGGCCACTCAGCCAGTGCGTGACAAATACGGCGCGGACTACAAAGAGCTGATCTCGCGTATCGAAGCCGTTCAATAAGCCTGTCCGATAACGCCGCGGTGGCGGGTGCGAGCCCGTTTGCCGCCGCAGTGGTGAGCCCCATGAAAAATACCGTACTGCGTTTCAACGACTTGCTGTACAGGGTCTGTATCGGGATCGCCGGGTTGTCGGTGCTGACCATGAGCCTGATCATTCCCTGGGGCATCTTTGCCCGTTACGTCTTGGGCTCGGGCTCCAGTTGGCCAGAACCCACCTCTATTTTGCTGATGGTGGTCTTTACCTTTTTCGGCGCTGCCGCCAGTTATCGGGCCGGCGCGCACATGGCTGTGGCGATGGCGGTTGAACGCATGCCGGCGATAGTGCGCAAACAGGCCGCGATACTGGTGCAAATCCTGATGGTCATTGTCTGTCTGTTTATGACGGTCAAGGGTTTCAAGCTCTGCGCAACCACGTGGAATCAATTTCTTGGCGAAATACCTGGGATGCGGGTCGGCATCTCGTATTTGCCGATCCCTGTCGGCGGCCTCATCACCCTGATCTTCGTCCTGGAAAAACTCTTTCTGGGTGACCAAAGCCACCGCCGAGCCGTGCGGTTCGACATCGTAGAAGCCAGCGAGGAGGCCGTATAAATGGATGCTTTCGTATTGCTGGGCAGCTTTATTGCCCTGATCCTCATTGGCATGCCGGTCGCCTACGCGCTCGGACTATCGGCCTTGATCGGCGCCTGGTGGATTGATATTCCGTTTGACGCCCTGATGATTCAAGTAGCCGGGGGCGTGAACAAGTTCTCCTTGCTGGCGATCCCCTTCTTCGTCCTCGCGGGTGCAATCATGGCCGAGGGCGGCATGTCGCGCAGGCTGGTGGCGTTTGCCGGGGTACTGGTGGGCTTCGTGCGCGGCGGCCTGTCGCTCGTCAACATCGTGGCCTCGACCTTCTTCGGCGCGATCTCCGGCTCATCCGTAGCAGATACGGCATCGGTGGGTTCGGTACTGATTCCCGAGATGGAACGTGCTGGCTACCCTCGCGAATTCTCCACGGCCGTGACTGTCAGCGGCTCGGTACAAGCGCTGCTCACCCCGCCAAGCCACAACTCGGTGCTGTACTCACTGGCCGCAGGCGGCACAGTGTCGATCGCCTCGCTGTTTATGGCCGGGATCATGCCGGGGCTGTTGCTCAGCGCCGTTATGATGGGCCTTTGCATGATCTTCGCGCGCAAACGCAACTACCCCAAGGGCGAAGTGATCCCGCTGAAAAAAGCACTAAAAATCGCCGGTGAAGCGCTCTGGGGCATGATGGCCATGGTCATCATCCTCGGCGGTATTCTGACGGGTATTTTCACCGCCACCGAATCGGCCGCGATTGCTGTGCTGTGGGCGTTCTTCGTCACCATGTTTATCTACCGCGACTACAAATGGCGCGATTTGCCCAAGCTGATGCACCGGGCGGTGCGCACTATTTCCATCGTGATGATCCTGATCGGTTTTGCCGCCAGCTTCGGTTACATCCTGACGCTGATGGAAATCCCGATGAAAATCACTACCGCGTTTCTGACACTGTCAGATAACCGCTACGTGATCCTGATGTGCATCAATGTGATGTTGCTGCTGTTGGGCACAGTGATGGACATGGCACCGCTGATCTTGATCCTGACCCCGATTCTGCTGCCAGTGATTATTGGCATCGGCGTCGACCCGGTGCACTTCGGCATGATCATGCTGGTGAACCTGGGGATCGGGCTTATAACGCCTCCGGTGGGGGCGGTGCTGTTCGTGGGCGCTGCGGTGGGTAAAGTCACGATCGAAAACACCGTTAAAGCCTTGCTGCCGTTCTACCTGGCGCTATTCGCGGTCTTGTTGCTGGTGACCTACGTGCCTGCCATCTCGCTGTGGCTGCCAAGCATGGTGTTGTAACCCCCCACCCGAAACCTGTAGCCGCTGCCGAAGGCTGCGAAAGAAACTGGCGTAGTCCTTGAGAAACCGGGTGCTACGCCCCCCCTTCGCAGCCTGGGGCAGCGACTAGAGTTGGTTTATCCAGCCAAGGAGGCTGGTTGCTTATGTCTGCTCCCGCTCTATTTCCCCGCCATATCGCAGTATTGATTCTGGTATTGCTGGCCTGTGCCTTCGCCGGTAATCATATCGCCGCGCGCATTGCCTTCGATCACGACACCGGCCTGTTGCTGGCCATTTTGTGCCGCGCCGGGGTGACGCTGCTGGTGCTGACCGCTCTGGTGCTGTGGCAACGCGAACGCCCTCGGCTAACTCCGGCTAACTGGCGCTGGCAATTGCTGCTGGGGCTGTTGATCGCCGCGCAGAGTTTCTTTATTTATTCAGCCGTGGCACGCATCCCCGTGGCGCTGGCACTGCTGATCGGTAACGTGGCACCGATTCTGTTGGTGTTGCTGACCTGGGCATTGGGCGGATCGCCACCTTCCCGACGCGCAGCCATGCTGATGGGCCTGATCATGTGCGGCCTGGTGTTTGCCCTGGACGTGCCTGAACGCCTGTCTAATCAGCACGCAACCGAAGCGCAATGGCTGGAGGGCATTGTGTTCGGTTTTGCCGCCGCCTCAGTGTTTGCCTGTGCGCTGTGGATCACCGATCACAAATTGTCGAGCCTGCGTGGCACCGTGCGCAGCATGCTGACGATGCTGATTGTGTTCAGCGCTGCCACGTTGGCCGGGGTCAGTGGCGTATTGCCCGGCGGCGTGTCGCTGCCCAGTTCATCCACCGGCTGGACCGCCTTGGCCTGCCTAGTGGTGCTTTATGGACTAGGATTCTGCCTGCTGTTCATCTGCATGACGCGCTTGAACATGGCCAAAAACGCGCCAGTGATGAACGTTGAGCCGGTGGCGAGCCTGCTGTTCGGCTGGCTGATCCTCGATCAAGTGCTCAGCCGCGGGCAGGTCATCGGAGGGCTGATAGTGGTGGCAGGTATTGTGATGCTGACGTGGCGCCGTGCTGCGGACTGATGGTTCATTGACCTGGGGTAGACATAGATGTCGGTAAACCTGCTGACCCTCGAAGACGGCCTGACCCGCCTGACCCTCGCTCCGCACATCGGGGGCAGCATCGCCAGTTGGCAGGTGATTGCCAGTGACCAACCCTTGCTTCGGGCCAGCACTGCTCAGGCACTGAGCAGCGGTTTGGCCAATCAACTGGCCTGCTACCCGCTGGTGCCATGGTCGAACCGGATTGGCGGGGGCGGCTTTGACGGCCCAGACCACTGGTTTGCACTGGAGCCCAACAACCCCGCCGTGGCCCTGCCAATCCATGGCAGTGCCTGGCAGCAAGCCTGGGATGTGGTTGAACACACAGCGCAATACGCCTGCCTGCAACTCGACAGCCGTCTGCCCTTCGCCTACCACGCCCAACTGCGTTACACCTTGCAGGGTGGCCAGTTAAGTATTGAGCTGTGCGTGACGCATCAGGACGAGCACGCCGCCTGGCACGGCTTGGGGTTGCATCCCTATTTGCCGCGCACCGCCCACACACATTTGCAGGCCAAGACCTCACACGTGTGGCTTTGCGATGGGCTGGGTTTACCCACGGAACGTGTACGGCTGCCGGTTGACTGGGACTTTAATCAACTCATTGCCTTGCCCCACAGACGGCTCGACAACTGCTTCACCGACTGGGACGGCCGTGCACTGATCAGCCAGCCGGACTTGGGTTATGCATTGGAATGTCGGGCTAGCAACAGCCCATACTGCCTGGTGTATTGCCCACCCGATGAAGATTTTTTCTGCTTCGAACCCGTGAGCCACCCGGTCAATGCGCATCACCTGCCTGGGCACCCGGGCTTGCAGCTCTTACACAAGGGGCAGTCTGCGAGACTGGGCTTGCACATGCAGTATCGGCCTCTGTAACAAACGCGAGTTTGTAGATCCAGATCAATAAGTGTGCAGATGGGCTCCACTACCATGCGCCCTTTTGCGAATGACCCGACCATGCCCCTCGTCCCCCCCGAACTCCTCGCCCCTGCCGGCACCCTGAAAAACATGCGCTACGCCTTTGCCTATGGCGCGGATGCCGTCTACGCAGGACAACCGCGCTACAGCCTGCGGGTACGCAACAACGAGTTTGACCACGACAACCTGGCCATCGGCATCGCTGAGGCTCAGGCCCAGGGCAAACGCTTTTATGTGGTGGTCAACATTGCCCCGCACAACGCCAAGCTGCGCACCTTTCTCAAAGACCTGGCACCGGTGATTGCCATGGGCCCGGATGCGCTGATCATGTCCGATCCGGGGTTGATCATGCTTGTTCGCCAGCACTTCGCGCAGATGCCGATTCACTTGTCGGTTCAAGCCAATACCGTGAACTGGGCCAGTGTCGAGTTCTGGCGTCAACAAGGCTTGAGTCGGATCATCTTGTCTCGAGAGCTGTCGCTGGAAGAGATCGAAGAAATCCGTCAGCAAGTACCGAACATGGAACTGGAAATTTTCGTGCATGGCGCGCTGTGCATGGCCTACTCCGGTCGTTGCCTGTTATCCGGCTATATGAACAAGCGCGATGCCAACCAAGGCAGTTGCACCAATGCGTGTCGCTGGAAGTATGAAGCCAAACCTGGCACCGAGAACGAACTCGGCAATGTGGTGAAGGGGGTTGAGCCCACGCTCGGCCTGGGCGCGCCGACCAACGAGGTGTTCGTACTGCACGAAGCCAACCGTCCGGACGAACCGATGTCGGCGTTCGAGGACGAGCACGGCACCTACATCATGAACTCCAAAGACCTGCGCGCCGTTCAGCATGTGGCACGGCTGACTGAAATGGGCGTGCACTCGCTGAAAATCGAAGGCCGGACCAAGTCGCACTTTTACTGCGCGCGGGCGACGCAGGTGTATCGAAAGGCAATTGATGACGCCGTGGCCGGTCGTGAGTTCGACCGCAGCTTGATGACCGATCTGGAATCCCTGGCGCAAAGAGGTTACACCGAAGGCTTTCTGCGTCGGCATGTGCATGACGAGTATCAGAACTACTTGCATGGCAGCTCGTTATCGCATCGCCAACAGTTTGTCGGAGAACTGACCGGGGAGCGGCGCAAGGGGCTGGCCGAGGTGAAAGTCAAAAACCGTTTTGCGCTGGGCGATCATCTGGAATTGATGACCCCGCGTGGCAACTACCACTTTGATCTGGACCAACTGCACAACAGCACCGGGTTGCCGATTCAAGTGGCGCCGGGTGATGGGCACACGGTGTACCTGCCGATACCCGAACAGGTGGATTTGAGCTATGCGCTGCTGATGCGTGATTTGACGGTCAGCGAAACCCTTGAGCGCCTGTAGCCGCTGCCGCAGGCTGCGATAAGCACCGTAGGGTCTTCAAACAGGCTCGCTACGCAACCCATCGCAGCCTCATACCTCGTCAGCAGCTACCGTTCAGCGGCCAATCAATCGCGAAACACTTCATCCAGCAGGTTGTGCATGGCGGTAAAGGCACGGTGCGCAGTCTTGGCGTCGTACATCATTTTGCCCGGCACGTTGGCGTGCGGGTCGGTGAAAGAATGCACTGCGCCGCCGTAGCTGGTCAGTTGCCAGTCAACGCCCGCTGCATTCATTTCATCTTCAAACGCTGGCAGTTGCTCTTTGTCGACCAATGGGTCAGAAGCGCCATGCAGCACCAGTACTGACCCCTTGATGCTTTGCGCATCGACAGGGTTAGGCGTGTCAAGCGAGCCATGAAAAGACACGGTCGCCTTCAACGGCGCACCGCTGCGGGCCAGTTCGAGCGAGCAGCAACCGCCAAAGCAGAAACCAAAGGTTGCCAGCTTATGGCTGTCGACCACGGCCAGGCTCTGGTTGCGCAGCGTGTCATACCCTGCCCACATACGCTTGCGCAGCAAGGCACGGTCATTTTTGATCGGCATCATGGCCGCTGCGGCTTCATCACCATTGGTTGGGCGAACGCCTTGGCCGTACAAATCCGCGATCAGCACCACATAGCCCTGCTCGGCCACGGATTTGGCGATTTCTTCGGCACCTGCGCTGATGCCCATCCAGTTCGGTGCCATCAACAAACCCGGCAGCGGATCTTCGCGGCTCGGGTCGTAGGCAAGGCGGCCTTCGTAAGTTTGGCCATCGATTTGATAAGCCACAGAACTGACCGTAATTGATTTCATCAAAAACTCCTGAATTCAAAACAAAAAAAACCCGCCGAAGCGGGTTTTTATAGACGTGTTACACAGACAACTCAACTAACAACTTATTTAGCCGACGGACATACGCCGCCGGGTCTTTCAAGCTGTCACCGGCTGCCAGGGCTGCTTGGTCGAAGAGGATGTGCGACAGGTCGCCAAAACGCTCTTCGCTCTGCTCCGCATCCAGCTTTTCGATCAGCGGGTGTGCCGGGTTGAACTCGAAGATTGGCTTGGAATCCGGTACTTTCTGGCCGCTGGCTTCCAGGATCTGACGCATCTGCAGACCCAGGTCTTGTTCACCGATGGCCAAAATGGCCGGCGAGTCGGTCAGGCGGTGCGACACGCGCACTTCACTGACGCTTTCGCCCAAAGCGGCTTTGATGCGCTCAACCAGACCTTCTTTGGCCTTGGCCACTTCTTCTGCGGCTTTCTTGTCCTCTTCGGAGTCCAGATTGCCCAGATCGAGGTCACCGCGCGCCACGTCAACAAAGCTCTTGCCGTCGAAGTCGCTGAGGTAGCTCATCAGCCACTCGTCGATGCGGTCGGTCAGCAGCAGCACTTCGATGCCTTTCTTGCGGAAGACTTCCAGGTGCGGGCTGTTTTTGACCTGTGCGTAAGTTTCACCGGTCAGGTAGTAGATCTTGTCCTGACCTTCCTTCGCACGAGCCAGGTACTCGGTCAGCGAAACGTTTTGCTCGCCGTCAGTGCCGTGGGTCGATGCAAAACGCAGCAGACCGGCGATTTTTTCTTTGTTGGCGAAATCTTCAGCCGGGCCTTCTTTCATCACCTGACCGAAGTTTTTCCAGAAGCCCTGGTATTTCTCAGGCTCGTTCTTCGCCAGTTTTTCCAGCATGTCGAGTACGCGCTTGGTCAGCGCCGACTTCATGGAATCGATGATCGGATCTTTTTGCAGAATTTCACGCGACACGTTCAGCGACAGGTCGTTGGAGTCGACCACACCTTTGATGAAGCGCAGGTACAACGGCAGGAACGACTCAGCCTGATCCATCACAAACACGCGCTGTACGTACAGTTTCAGGCCTTTTGGCGCTTCACGCTGGTACAAGTCGAACGGTGCACGTGCCGGAACATAGAGCAGCGAGCTGTATTCGAGCTTGCCTTCAACCTTGTTGTGGCTCCAGGCCAGCGGGTTTTCATAGTCGTGGGCGATGTGCTTGTAGAACTCCTGGTATTCCTCGTCCTTTATTTCAGTGCGAGGGCGGGTCCACAGGGCGCTGGCGCGGTTAACGGTTTCCCATTCCTGCGCAGGTGCTTCTTCGCCCTCGGCAACGGCCTGTTCTTTAGGCAACTCGATCGGCAAAGCGATGTGGTCGGAGTACTTTTTGATGATGTTGCGCAGGCGCCAGCCGTCAGCGAACTCTTCATCGCCAGACTTGAGGTGCAGAACAATTTTGGTACCGCGAGTGGCTTTTTCGACGTTCTCAACTTCAAATTCGCCTTCGCCTTTGGAAGACCAGTGCACGCCTTCGCTCGCTGGCGTACCGGCACGACGGCTGTAGACGTCAACTTTGTCTGCCACGATGAAGGCCGAGTAGAAGCCCACGCCGAACTGGCCGATCAGGTTCGAATCTTTCTTCTGATCGCCCGATAGGTTTTTCATGAAGTCGGCAGTGCCGGATTTGGCAATCGTCCCCAGGTGGGTGATCACGTCGTCACGGTTCATGCCGATACCGTTGTCTTCGAGGGTGACGGTCTTGGCGTCCTTATCAAAGCTGACACGGATTTTAAGTTCGTCGCCGCCTTCCAGAAGTTCTGGTTTGGACAGCGCCTCAAAACGTAATTTATCGACAGCATCAGAGGCGTTCGAGATCAACTCACGAAGGAAGATTTCCTTGTTGGAGTACAGCGAGTGGATCATGAGGTGCAGCAGTTGCTTGACCTCGGTCTGGAAGCCCAGGGTTTCCTTTTGAGTTTCCACGCTCATTGTTATCAAACTCCGATTAGATGGCATGAGCCACGCCCAAGAGGGTTGGCGGCGGGATGTGATGAAAGTGGGGCCTCAACTTGAGATTTCAAGGCCTGACGATTCTGCGTCCACTTTTTAGCAACAGATTCTTTGTCCGTAACGGTACTTATATATATGCATTGCCAAGGAACTTAAGCACCGAGGGCATGCTCAAACGCCCCGTAGATACACTCATAAGGAGAAATACCCGATGCGTAATACTTTTGCTGTTGCCTTGATGCTTGCCGCCACTCTGGGCCTTGCTGCTTGCGATAAAAAATCCGAAGACAAAGCTCAAGAAGCCAATGAGCACGCTGAGCAATCTCAACAAAAAATGTCTGAAGCTCAAGACAAAGTAAACGATGCAGCCAAAGAGAACGCCGAAGCGGCCAAAGCTCAGGCTGAATCGAATGAAGCGGCTGCCAAAGAAGCCGGTCAAGCTGCCCCTGCAGCCACTGAGCCAACGCCTGAGAACAAGTAATTTACAGTTCTGTGGTGTGACACAAAGCCCGCTAAATGCGGGCTTTGTTGTTTCTGGGGCGAACAGCGTGCGGCGTGATCCTGTACACATCAAATGATCGCGAGGTACGCCTGCTCCGACAGGGCTCTAGAGGGCGCCATGCAAAACATTCGCCCATAAAAAATGCCCTGTCTCTCATCGAGCCAGGGCATTTTTTATGGACTTAATGCACGCTTTTGGCGAGCACTGTCTTTATGCGATTGCTTCTTGACGCTTACCCAGCATGAGGTCGCAGAGGAAAGCAGCGACCAGTACAACAAGCGACGGCACCAACCAGGCCAGGCCTTGCTCGCTGAACGGCATGTGAGTCAGCCAGTTCGGCAGGCTGTCGGCAAGGCCCGCACCTTTAAGGGCATCCACCGTACCGAAGACCAACGACACCAGCATCACCGGGCCTACAATACGCGCCTGTTCATTCCACCAGCCTTTGCAGAAGCTCAATGCCACCAGCACGATGCACGGCGGATAGATGGCGGTCAGCAGCGGAATGGAGAATGCGATCAGCTTGGTCAAGCCAAGGTTCGACACCACCAGCGAGAACACGGCAAGGATAATCACCAGCGTCTTGTAGGACAGCGGCAAAACTTTGCTGAAGTATTCGGCGCACGCACAGGTCAGGCCGACAGCCGTTACCAGGCAAGCCAAGGCAATCAGCACGGCCAGAAAACCACTGCCGAGCGCGCCAAAGGTGTGCTGAACATAGGCGTGCAACACGGCCGCGCCGTTGGTTGCACCGGCGGCCACTTCATGGCTGCCCGAACCCAGGCGGAACAGGCTGACATACACCAGTGCCAGGCCCACACCGGCGATCAGGCCGGCAATGATCGCGTAACGGGTGATCAGCTTCGGTGACTCGACGCCACGGGAGCGGATCGCGTTCACGATCACGATGCCAAACACCAGCGCGCCCAAGGTGTCCATGGTCAGGTAACCATTGATAAACCCGTGCGAGAACGGCGATGTCACGTATTCAGGGGTTGCTACGCCGATATCACCGGCAGGCAAGGCGAATGCAGCGATACCCAGAATCGCCAGTGCGATGATCTTCAGCGGTGCCAGGAAACGTCCGACTGTGTCCAGCAAACGGCCCGGGTACAGCGAAACAAAGAACACGATCAGAAAGTACACCGAGCTGTACAAGAACAGCGCCAGTGGGCTTTCTCCGGTCAGCGGGGCCAGGCCCACTTCAAACGACACGGTCGCTGTACGCGGGGTGGCGAACAGAGGGCCAACAGCCAGGTAAGCCACAGCCGCCAACAAGCCACCTGCGACTTTACCAATCGGACTGCTCAGTGCATCCATACCGCCGCCGACTTTCGCCAGAGCAACAACAGTGACAACCGGTAGACCTACAGCAGTGATCAAGAAGCCCAATGCGGCTATCCAGACGTTCGGTCCAGACTGCAAGCCAACGATTGGCGGGAAAATGATGTTGCCAGCCCCAACAAACAGGGCAAAAGTCATAAACCCAAGTGCCAGGATGTCCTGGCCTTTCAATACTTTCATTACGGAAATACCACACTACTGAATCGGAATTTAGAGGGGGAATTTCCCGTGCGGATGTGGGAAATGCTGTCGGTCTGTATAAGTCCGACCCGTCTAGCGCGTGGCTTCCTTGTGGGATGCCTACGCAGAATTGGCCGCCAGAGTACCGATTTTTTACCTACAACGCACTGTTACAGGGCGGCCTGTCCGATGAACGAACGCAGTTGTCGCATGGATGACATCGAAAATCGGCTTGGTGTGATTTTCCTAGCTTGTAGTTCGTAATTTCCTACAAGAAATAGACCCCGGGGGAGCGGCCGCAGGCTACGAGCGTTTGACTTTAAAGATCAAAAGATCGCGAGCTCACCCCTCCAGTCGGCTTTATGTATCGCAGAATGCACAAAGGCCACCCTAAGGTGGCCTTTGCCTGGTGTAGCGATCAGTTAAGCGCGAGGCTTATTTGATTGCCCAGCCAGTCAGCTCGGACAGAGCCTTGCCGATGTCTGCCAGCGAACGCACGGTTTTAACGCCTGCGTCTTCCAGAGCAGCAAACTTCTCGTCTGCAGTGCCCTTGCCGCCAGAGATGATTGCGCCAGCATGGCCCATGCGCTTGCCAGCAGGGGCAGTCACACCAGCGATGTAGGAAACAACTGGCTTAGTCACGTTTGCCTTGATGTAGGCAGCCGCTTCTTCTTCAGCCGAACCGCCGATCTCACCGATCATTACGATCGCTTCGGTCTTCGGATCTTCCTGGAACAACTTCAGGATGTCGATGAAGTTAGAACCCGGAATCGGGTCACCACCGATGCCTACGCAAGTCGACTGACCGAAACCAGCGTCAGTAGTCTGCTTAACAGCTTCGTAAGTCAGGGTGCCGGAACGCGACACGATGCCTACTTTGCCTGGCAAGTGAATGTGACCTGGCATGATGCCGATCTTGCATTCGCCTGGAGTGATAACGCCTGGGCAGTTAGGACCGATCAGGGTAACACCCAGCTCGTCGCATTTAACTTTAGCGTCCAGCATGTCCAGGGTCGGAATGCCTTCAGTGATGCAGACGATCAGCTTGATGCCGCCGAACGCTGCTTCAAGGATGGAGTCCTTGCAGAAAGGAGCCGGTACGTAGATAACGCTGGCAGTTGCGCCAGTGGCAGCTACGGCTTCTTTCACGGTGTTGAAAACAGGCAGGTCCAAGTGAGTGGTGCCGCCTTTGCCCGGAGTAACGCCACCGACCATCTTGGTGCCGTATTCAATGGCTTGCTGGGTGTGGAAGCTGCCCTGCGATCCAGTGATGCCTTGGCAGATAACTTTGGTGTCTTTATTGATCAGGACGCTCATTACTTGCCCTCCGCAGCTTTAACTACTTGTTGAGCAGCGTCGGTCAAGCTGGTAGCAGCGATGATGTTCAAGCCGCTTTCTGCCAGTACTTTAGCGCCCAGTTCAGCGTTGTTGCCTTCAAGGCGCACAACCACCGGGATTTTAACGCCGACTTCTTTCACTGCACCGATGATGCCTTCGGCAATCATGTCGCAACGAACGATGCCGCCGAAGATGTTGACCAATACTGCAGCGACATTGCTGTCGGACAGGATGATCTTGAACGCTTCGGTAACGCGTTCTTTGGTAGCACCGCCGCCAACGTCGAGGAAGTTGGCTGGCTTGCCGCCATGCAGGTTAACGATGTCCATGGTGCCCATGGCCAGACCAGCGCCGTTCACCATGCAGCCGATGTTACCTTCCAGGGCTACGTAGTTCAGTTCGAACTTGCAGCGTGCGCTTCGCGCGGATCGTCTTGCGACGGATCGTGGAAAGTTTTCAGCTTAGGCTGACGGTACATGGCGTTTGCGTCGATGTTGATTTTCGCATCGAGGCAGTGCAGATCGCCGTCAGTCTTGATAACCAGCGGGTTTACTTCCAGCAGGGCCAAATCGTGGTCCTGGAACAGTTTGGCCAGACCTACGAAGATCTTGGCGAACTGGGAAACTTGCTTGCCTTCCAGACCCAACTGGAAAGCCAACTCGCGACCCTGGAATGGCTGAGCGCCAACCAGTGGATCGATCGTTGCTTTCAGAATTTTTTCTGGCGTGTCGTGTGCGATCTTCTCGATGTCCACGCCACCTTCGGTGGAAGCCATGAACACGATACGACGGCTGGAACGGTCAACGACAGCGCCCAGGTACAGCTCTTTAGCGATATCAGTGCACGATTCAACCAGGATCTTGGTGACCGGCTGACCATTGGCATCAGTCTGGTAAGTCACCAGACGCTTGCCCAACCACTGTTGTGCAAATGCTTTAGCGTCTTCTTTGCTGCGAACCAGCTTAACGCCGCCCGCTTTACCGCGACCGCCTGCGTGAACCTGGGCTTTTACAACCCATTCGGTCCCGCCGATTTTGTCGCAAGCTTCTGCCGCCGCTTCCGGGGTATCGACTGCATAACCCTTGGAAACTGGCAGGCCGTACTCAGCGAACAGCTGCTTACCCTGATACTCGTGAAGATTCATGCTTTTTACCGTCTTCGTTAGGTACTGCGCATTCGGCGCTGCACTTTTATTAGTGCCGCACCACCTGTGACTGCTGCTTGTGCTGCTTTAACAAACCCGATTCGCGCACAGCGTGAATCGGGCATGGTTCAAACAAGACAAGACTGCGTCCGGCGGAAGTTCCGCGGTGAGGCTTGCTAGCAAGGCTCACGACGGGCAAACCGCCGTGGTTTCTTATTGTCTGGTCTTAACGTTTCTTACGGTTGGCGATGTGAATGGCGCCGCCATTCACTGCCAGCGCTGCTTCGTGCAACGCTTCGGACAGGGTTGGATGGGAGAAAACCATCATGCCCAGATCCTCGGCACTGGTGCCGAATTCCATACCAATTGCGCCTTGCTGCACCAGCTCTGCTGCGCTCGGGCCAATCACGTGGACGCCCAGTACGCGGTCAGTTTTGGCATCAGCAATGACTTTTACAAAGCCACCGGTGTCGTTTGCTGCCATGGCACGGCCACTGGCTGCGAACGGGAAGGTGCCGACGTTAACTTCAACGCCTTCAGCTTTCAAGGCCTGTTCGGTTTTACCGACCCACGCGATCTCCGGGTGAGTGTAAATAACCGATGGAATCAGGTCGTAGTTCATCTCGGTCTTGTGACCTTTGATGCGTTCAACAACCATGATGCCTTCTTCGGAAGCTTTGTGTGCCAGCATCATGCCACGTACCACGTCACCGATCGCGTAAACGCCCGGTACGCTGGTAGCGCAATGATCGTCTACAAACACGAAACCGCGCTCGTCGATGGTCACGCCGCTGTCAGCTGCCAGCAGTTCGGTGGTCACTGGACGACGACCGACCGCAACGATCAGCTTGTCGAAAGTAATGGTCTGTTCGCCGTTGGAGTCGGTGTAGGTCACAACGACTTCTTCGCCATTAACCTTGGAACCGGTAACACGAGCGCCCAGCTTGATGTCCAGACCTTGTTTGGTCAGGGTTTTGTAGGCTTCCTTGGACACAGCAGCGTCAGCAGCCATCAGGAACGTGTCCAGCGCTTCCAGAACCGTTACCTGAGCGCCCAGACGGGACCATACAGAACCCAGTTCCAGACCAATAACGCCAGCGCCGATAACGCCCAGACGCTTAGGTACGGATTGGAATTCCAGTGCGCCGGTCGAATCAACGATCACGTTGTTATCAACGGGTGCCGGCGGAATGTCGATTGGACGCGAACCGGAAGCCAGGATCACGTTCTCGGCTTCGATGATTTCAACGCTGCCGTCTGGCTTGGTCAGTTCAACACGCTTGCCGGCCAGCAGTTTGCCGTGGCCTTGCAGGGAAGTAACGCCGTTGGCCTTGAACAGGGTAGCAACGCCGGAGGTCAGGCCTTTGACGATGTTGGCTTTACGGCCAACCATCGCTGGCACGTCCATGTTCACTTCACCGGTGGTGATGCCGTGGATAGCGAATGCATCCTTCGCTTCGTGATACTTCCAGGAGCTGTCCAGCAGCGCCTTGGATGGAATGCAACCAACGTTCAGGCAAGTACCGCCCAGTGCCAGTTTGCCTTCCTTGTCGGTGTATTTTTCGATGCAAGCAGTGGAAAGACCCAGTTGCGCGGCCTTGATGGCGGCAACGTAGCCGCCAGGGCCGGCACCAATCACTACAACGTCAAATTTCTGAGACATGGGGAAAGAATCCTCTTTAGCTACAAGCTTTGAGCTGCAAGCTGCAAGTTAAAAGCAAAACCATATCAATGGCAGTCTTCAACTCACAGCTTGCCGCTGTTTCCTATGAAGTGAGTCTCAAGCCAAGCCACTCTAAACTGCAGCGTGTGGCTTGAAACTCGCAGCTGCTTCTCTTAGATATCCAGAAGCAAGCGTGCTGGGTCTTCCAGCAGGTTTTTGATGGCTACCAGGAAACTTACAGCTTCTTTGCCGTCGATCAAGCGGTGATCGTAAGACAGAGCCAAATACATCATCGGACGAATGACTACCTGACCGTTGACTGCCATTGGACGCTGAAGGATGTTGTGCATGCCCAGGATCGCGGCTTGCGGCGGGTTAACGATCGGGGTCGACATCATCGAACCGAAAGTACCACCGTTGGTGATGGTGAAAGTGCCGCCGGTCATTTCGTCGATGGACAGTTTGCCGTCACGGGCTTTCTTGCCGTAGGCAGCAATGCCGCCTTCGATTTCAGCCAGGCTCATCAGTTCTGCGTTACGCAGCACTGGAACCACCAGACCACGGTCGCTGGACACTGCAACACCAATGTCGGCGTAACCGTGGTAAACGATGTCGGTGCCGTCGATCGACGCGTTCACAGCCGGGAAGCGCTTCAGCGATTCGGTAGCGGCTTTGACGAAGAACGACATGAAGCCCAGGCGTACGCCGTTGTGGGACTTCTCGAACTGATCCTTGTACTTCGAACGCAGTGCCATGATTTCTGTCATGTCGACTTCGTTGAAGGTGGTCAGCATCGCCATGTTCGACTGAGCTTCTACCAGGCGCTTGGCCACGGTAGCGCGAACGCGGGTCATCGGAACGCGTTTTTCAACACGGTCGCCAGCAGCGAACACCGGTGCAGCTGCGGCAGGAGCGGCAGGCTTGGCAGGTGCAGCAGCCGGAGCGGCTTTCTTGGCAGCAACAGCCGCTACCACGTCTTCTTTGGTCACACGACCGCCTTTGCCAGTGCCGGCAACGGAAGCGATGTTGATGCCGTTTTCTTCAGCGATCTTGCGAGCAGCAGGCGCCGCCACTGGATCGTCTTCGCCGTCAGCAGCAGGAGCGGCCGATTGAGCAGCAGGAGCAGCCGGTGCAGCAGCGGCAGCCGGAGCGGCAGCAGCGCCGCCTTCAACGATGGAACCCAGGACTTCGTCGGACAGAACGGTGTCGCCTTCGTTCTTGACGATAGCGCCGAGTACGCCGTCAGCAGTTGCCAGAACTTCCAGCACTACTTTGTCGGTTTCGATGTCAACGATCAGGTCGTCACGCTTTACGGCGTCGCCTGGTTGCTTGTGCCAGGTGGCAACGGTGCCATCGGCAACCGACTCCGGAAATGTTGGGGCTTTGATCTCGATAGCCATGTTCTTTGGTTCCTTAAATTCGGTTTCAGTGCGCGAAGGCGTTAAACAGTGAACGCGTCTTGCAACAGTTTGGCCTGTTGCTCAGCGTGCATCGATGCGTAACCACAAGCAGGTGCAGCAGAAGCATCACGGCCCGCGTACTCGAGTACGAGAGATTTATCGTGACCGCCAATGATGCGGCGCATGTGATGCTGGCTGCAGTACCAGGCACCCTGGTTCATCGGCTCTTCCTGACACCAGACAATGTGTTTGGCGTTTTTGTACGGAGCCAGGACTTCAATCAAGTCGTCCTCAGGGAATGGGTACAGCTGCTCAAGACGCACGATGGCGATGTCATCACGACCTTCGGCACGGCGTTTTTCCAACAGGTCGTAGTAGACCTTGCCGCTACACAGCACGATACGACCGACGTTGGCCGGATCTTGTGCATCGATTTCTGGAATAACGGTCTGGAACGAACCTTCGGCCAGATCTTCCAGTGTCGAGACTGCCAATTTGTGACGCAGCAACGACTTCGGTGTCAGGACTACCAGCGGCTTGCGCAGCGGGCGGATGACCTGACGGCGCAGCAGGTGGTAGATCTGCGCTGGAGTGGTTGGTACGCACACCTGGATGTTGTGCTCGGCACACAGTTGCAGGTAACGCTCAAGACGTGCAGAGGAGTGCTCCGGGCCCTGACCTTCGTAGCCGTGTGGCAACAGCATGGTCAGACCGCACAGACGGCCCCACTTGTGCTCACCGCTGGTGATGAACTGGTCGATAACAACCTGAGCACCGTTGGCGAAGTCGCCGAACTGGGCTTCCCAGATAACCAGCGCGTTTGGCGTGGTTGTCGAGTAGCCGTATTCGAACGCCAATACCGCTTCTTCGGACAGCAGCGAGTCGTACAGGTCAAAGCGAGGCTGGCCTTCGTACAGGTGCTGCAGCGGAATGTAGGTGCTGGCATCTTTCTGGTTGTGCAACACGGCGTGACGGTGCGAGAACGTACCGCGGCCGATGTCTTGACCGGTCATGCGAATCGGGTGACCTTCGAACGCCAGGGTCGCGTATGCCATGGTTTCGGCATAACCCCAGTTGATCGGCAGGCCGCCGGCTTGCATTTTTTGACGGTCTTCGTAGATCTTCGACACCTGGCGCTGCATGACGAAGCCTTCTGGGATTTCCAGTAGCTTGGCTGACAGTTCTTGCAGGGTTTTCAGATCGAAACGCGTGTCGTGGCGCGCAGTCCAGGCGTGGCCCAGGTACGGACGCCAGTCAACGAACAGTTCTTTGTTCGGCTCTTTGACCAGACTTTTCACCACATGCAGACCGTTGTCCAGCGCGTTGCGGTATTCGTCGATCTTGGCCTGAACGCGATCTGCGTCAACCACGTTTTCTTGTGTCAGACGCTCGGCATACAGCTCACGGGTGGTGCGCTGTTTGGCGATTTGCTGATACATCAACGGCTGAGTACCGTTTGGCTCGTCGGCCTCGTTGTGACCGCGACGGCGGTAGCAGAACATGTCGATTACGACATCACGCTTGAACTGCATGCGGTAGTCGATGGCCAACTGGGTCACGAACAACACAGCTTCCGGATCATCACCATTTACATGGAGGATCGGCGCCTGGATCATTTTCGCGACGTCGGTGCAGTACTCGGTAGAACGGGAATCTTCCGGGTTGCTGATGGTGAAGCCAACCTGGTTGTTGATCACCAGGTGAACCGTACCGCCAGTCTTGAAGCCGCGTGTTTGCGACATCTGGAAGGTTTCCATGACCACGCCCTGACCTGCGAATGCAGCGTCACCGTGGATGGAAATAGGCAGTACTTTATCGCCAGTAGTGTCGTTACGACGGTCCTGGCGTGCACGTACCGAACCTTCAACCACTGGAGAAACGATTTCCAGGTGGGAAGGGTTAAACGCCATCGCCAGGTGAACTTCGCCACCCGAGGTCATGACGTTGGAGGAGAAGCCCTGGTGGTATTTAACGTCACCGGAACCCAGCTCGATCTTCTTCTTGCCTTCGAACTCGTCGAACAGGTCGCGCGGGTTTTTACCGAAGGTGTTGACCAGTACGTTCAGACGACCACGGTGGGCCATGCCGATAACGATTTCTTTGGTGCCGTAGTTGCCCGAACGCTGGATCAGCTCGTCGAGCAAAGGAATCAGGCTCTCGCCCCCTTCCAGGCCGAAACGCTTGGTGCCCGGGTACTTGGTGCCCAGGTACTTTTCCAGACCTTCAGCCGCAGTAACGCGCTCAAGCAGATGGCTTTTGATTTCAGCTGAGTAGGTCGGACGGCCGCGTACGCTTTCGAGACGCTGTTCAAACCAGTGGCGTTGCTCGGAATCGACGATGTGCGTGAACTCGGCGCCAATGGTGCGGCAATATGTCTGCTGCAACGCTTCGAGAATTTCGCGTAGGCTCGCTTCCTCTTTGCCGATATACAGGTCGCCGGCACGGAAGGTCGTATCAAGATCGGCATTGGTCAAGCCGTAATGATTGATCGACAGGTCTGCAGGTGCAGGACGCTGCCACAGCCCCAGCGGATCAAGCTGGGCTGCCTGGTGGCCGCGCATCCGATAGGCCTGGATCAATCGCAGCACTTCAACCTGCTTCTTCTCATGCTCACTGCTCACGCTCCCGGCAGATACCGGTTGAGCGCGGCGCTGGTTCTTTGCCAGCAGCACGAAATGGTCGCGGATTGTGGAGTGCGAAACATCGTTGGCAGAGTTGCCGTCAGTAGGCAACGTCTGAAATTTGGTGCGCCATTCTTCTGGCACAGCGTTAGGGTCGTGCAGGTAGAGCTCATAGAGCTCTTCCACATAGGCAGCGTTACCACCTGAAAGATAGCCGCTGTTCCACATGCGCTGCATCACGCTTTCTTGCATGCTTGGTCACCCTCGGTTAGGGGACACCATCGGCGAAAACACCACAGCACACTTGAGAAAGTCCGAATACAGCGACTAAAACAAGCCACTTAGGATCACGCTGATAGTCCGGGTACCAGCCCGGATGCCCCTGCTGGTCTCATTTCTTCAAAATAAGAGCCGCAACTTTGTGAGCTGCTGCTCAGGTTATAACTACGGCGCCGGTTGAAGCCTGCGCCGTAGCATCTACGGGTATAGCGGTGTTGCGTTACAGCTTTGGATCACACGCCGCTTTGCAGCAGCATGCTACGCACGTGACCGATGGCCTTAGTCGGGTTCAGGCCCTTCGGACACACGTTGACGCAGTTCATGATCCCGCGGCAGCGGAATACGCTGAACGGGTCATCCAGTGAAGCCAGACGCTCGCTGGTCTTGGTGTCACGGCTGTCAGCCAGGAAGCGGTAGGCTTGCAGCAGTGCAGCAGGGCCCAGGAACTTGTCCGGGTTCCACCAGAAGGATGGGCACGAAGTCGAGCAGCAAGCGCACAGGATGCACTCGTACAGACCGTCGAGCTTTTCACGCTCTTCTGGCGATTGCAGACGCTCAATGGCCGGGGCCGGAGTGTCGTTCTGCAGGAACGGCTTCACCTTCTCGTATTGCTTGTAGAAGATGCTCATATCGACGACCAAGTCACGGATAACCGGCAAACCTGGCAGAGGACGAATGACCAGCTTGTTACCTTTAACAACGGAGGACAGCGGCGTTACGCACGCCAGGCCGTTTTTACCGCTGATGTTCATGCCGTCAGAGCCGCAAACGCCCTCACGGCAAGAGCGACGATAGGAGAAGCCTTCGTCCTGCTCTTTGATCAGGGCCAGCACATCCAGCACCATCAGGTCTTTACCGTTGGTATTGACCTGAAACTCTTGCATGAACGGTGCGGCGTCTTGATCCGGGTTATAGCGATAAACACTGACTTTCAACATATCGACCACCCTTAGTAAGTCCGAACCATAGGTTCAAAGGTCGGAACGGTTTTCGGCGAGAAGTTCACCGCACGCTTGGCTACGCGCTTTTCACCCGGGAAGTATAGGGTGTGGCACAGCCAGTTGACGTCGTCACGATCTTCGAAGTCTTCACGGGCGTGAGCACCGCGCGATTCTTTACGAACTTCAGCAGCGATTGCAGTCGCTTCAGCCACTTCGAGCAGGTTTTGCAGCTCAAGGGCTTCGATACGTGCCGTGTTGAACGCCTGGCTCTTATCGTTGATTTTCACGTTGGCGATACGCTTGCGCAGATCAGCCAGCTGAGCAATGCCCTTCTGCATGTATTCGCCCGTACGGAATACACCGAAGTAGTTCTGCATGCAGCTTTGCAGCTCTTTACGCAGGGTCGCTACGTCTTCGCCATCAGTACGCGAGTTCAGGCCATCCAGACGTGCCAGGGCAGCGTCGATGTCGGATTGACGTGGACGAGCGTAATCAACACCTTCTTTGAGGGTTTGCTCAAGGAACAGCCCGGCTGCACGACCGAATACCACCAGGTCGAGCAACGAGTTGCCGCCCAGACGGTTAGCACCGTGAACCGATACGCATGCCACTTCACCCACTGCGAACAGACCAGGGATGATCTGGTCGTTGCCGTCGGCGTCCTGAGTGATTGCCTGGCCATGAATGTTGGTGGCAACGCCGCCCATCATGTAGTGGCAAGTCGGAACAACCGGGATGGGTGCCAAGGCTGGATCGACGTGAGCGAAAGTCTTGGACAGCTCCATGATGCCTGGCAGACGGCTGTGCAGAACTTCTTCACCCAGGTGATCAAGTTTCAGCATTACGTGGTCGCCATCTGGACCGCAACCGTTGCCCGCGATGATTTCTTT
The DNA here is from genome assembly GCF_044762555.1 of Pseudomonas sp. NPDC096917. Classification (NCBI taxonomy): domain Bacteria; kingdom Pseudomonadati; phylum Pseudomonadota; class Gammaproteobacteria; order Pseudomonadales; family Pseudomonadaceae; genus Pseudomonas; species Pseudomonas sp. NPDC096917. The sequence goes on from NZ_JBIWEO010000005.1 coordinate 107,996, forward strand.
AACCATCGAGCGCGCAACCACGTCACGACCAGCAAGGTCTTTGGCGTTCGGCGCATAACGCTCCATGAAACGCTCGCCGTGCTTGTTGATCAGGTATCCACCTTCACCACGGCAACCTTCTGTCACCAGTACACCGGCGCCGGCAATACCGGTTGGGTGGAACTGCCACATTTCGATGTCTTGTACCGGCACGCCTGCACGCAGGGCCATGCCAATGCCGTCACCGGTGTTGATCAGGGCGTTGGTCGTCGAGGAGTAGATACGACCTGCACCGCCAGTGGCCAATACGGTGGCGTTAGCGCGAACGTAAGAAGTTTCGCCAGTTTCGATGCAGATAACGATCATGCCGACAAAATCGCCAGCTTCGTTCTTCACCAGATCGACACCGTAGTATTCGTTGAGGAATACAGTGCCGGCCTTGAGGTTGGCTTGGTACAGGGTGTGCAGCAGTGCGTGACCGGTACGGTCGGCAGCAGCGCAAGTACGCGCAGCCTGGCCACCTTTACCAAAGTCCTTGGACTGACCGCCGAAAGGACGCTGATAGATGCGGCCTTGCTCGGTACGGGAGAACGGCAGACCCATGTGCTCCAGCTCAAACACAGCCTCCGGACCCACGGAACACATGTATTCGATAGCGTCCTGGTCACCGATGTAATCGGAACCCTTGACGGTATCGTACATGTGCCAGCGCCAGTCATCGTTTGGATCCGCAGACGCGATCGCGCAGGTGATACCACCCTGAGCCGATACGGTGTGGGAACGAGTCGGGAAAACCTTGGTGATTACGGCAGTCTTGTGACCGCCCTGAGCCAGCTGCAGAGCAGCGCGCATGCCAGCACCGCCGCCACCAATGATGATGGCGTCGAACGAAAGTGTATTAACTGTGTTAGCCATGAATCAGATACCCCAAAGAATCTGCACACCCCAGACAAAGTAAGCGAACATTGCAACGCCGCAGACTGCCTGGAACAGGAAACGTACTGCTGTCGCGGACTTGCCCAGCGCCATTGGCGTCAGGTAGTCAGTCGCGATGGTCCACATGCCTACCCAGGCGTGAGCGCCCAGAGCAACCAGGGCCAGCAGACTGAAGATACGCATCCAGTTGCTTGCGAACAGGTCGTGCCATTGGGCGTAGCCAATGCCAGGGTTCGCAACGAGGTATCCGATCAGGAAAATGAAGTAAGCCGCTAGAACGACCGCAGACACACGTTGTGCCATCCAGTCATAGAGGCCTGAACGCGACAGGTTCGTAACGCTGGTTACCATATCCAAACTCCCGCCAAAACAATCATCACCACAGAAATGACGATTACGATTTTCGAGCCCAGCTTGCCGCCTTCCAGCGTCTCACCGATGCCCATGTCCATGATCAAGTGGCGCACACCGGCAACCAAGTGATACAGCAAGGCAGATAGCAGGCCCCATGCAATGAATTTGGCCAGCGGGCTGGTCAAGCATGCCTTCACCTCAGCAAAACCTTCTTCTGAACCCAGGGATTTGCTCAATGCATAAAGCATGAAGCCCAGGCCGAGAAAAAGAATGATGCCCGATACGCGGTGCAGAAACGACGTAACGCCGGTGATGGGGAGTTTGATGGTCCTTAGGTCTAGGTTTACAGGTCGTTGGCTATTCACGGCTTTTTTCACACTGAAGAGCCCCTAACAATCAGGGCAAGTTTGTTGGGATGCGCACTGGTCAGGTACCCACCACCCGGGAGTGACGACGCCCATCTAAACAGGCCCAAAAGCCTCTGGCGGTCGGCTGCCGAGTATAGACAGTTAGGTCGCTAATGACAACGCAATCACCTCCCCCCTAATCGCTCATTGCGCTTGCGCTATAAAAGGCGTAAACGGCAGGGATAATCGCGAAAAATGACTCCCCAAAGCCTTGTACAGCAAGACTTTAGGCAAATTGACATTCAAATTTATCTCACTATAGTGGTGCGGGCCCTGCGTGGGGGGTCTGTCTGATGATTTCAAGCATAAATAGGAGGCCACATGGCTGACAAAAAAGCGCAGTTGATCATCGAGGGCGCAGCCCCCGTCGAGCTGCCCATTTTAACTGGCACCGTTGGTCCCGATGTAATCGATGTGCGAGGCCTGACGGCCACGGGCCGGTTCACATTTGACCCTGGTTTCATGTCGACCGCGTCCTGCGAGTCGAAGATCACCTATATTGATGGTGACAACGGTATCCTGCTGCACCGCGGCTACCCGATCGAACAACTGGCTGAACACTCTGACTACCTTGAAACTGCCTACCTGCTACTGAACGGCGAACTGCCGACCGTAGAGCAGAAGGCTCAGTTTGTCAGCACCGTGAAGAACCACACCATGGTTCACGAGCAGTTGAAGACCTTCTTCAACGGCTTCCGTCGTGACGCCCACCCGATGGCGGTCATGTGCGGCGTAGTTGGCGCACTCTCGGCTTTCTACCACGACTCCCTGGACATCAATAACCCGCAGCATCGTGAAATTTCCGCGATCCGTCTGGTTGCCAAGATGCCAACCCTGGCGGCAATGGTTTACAAGTACTCCATGGGTCAACCCATGATGTACCCGCGTAACGACCTGAGCTACGCCGAAAACTTCCTGCACATGATGTTCAACACACCGTGCGAGATCAAACCGATCAGCCCGGTGCTGGCCAAGGCCATGGATAAGATCTTTATCCTGCACGCCGACCACGAACAGAACGCTTCCACGTCCACCGTACGTCTGGCAGGCTCTTCGGGTGCCAACCCGTTCGCCTGTATCGCTGCAGGCATCGCTGCACTGTGGGGCCCCGCTCACGGCGGCGCCAACGAAGCTGTTCTGACCATGCTCGACGAAATTGGCGATGTATCAAACATCGACACGTTCATCGCCAAGGCCAAGGACAAGAACGATCCATTCAAACTGATGGGCTTTGGTCACCGCGTTTATAAAAACCGCGACCCACGCGCCACAGTGATGAAGAAGACCTGCGACGAAGTGCTTAAAGAGCTGGGGATCAAAAACGACCCGCAACTCGAACTGGCCATGCGCCTGGAAGAGATCGCTCTGACCGATCCGTACTTCATCGAGCGCTCGCTCTACCCGAACGTCGACTTCTACTCGGGGATCATCCTCAAGGCGATCGGCATTCCAACCAGCATGTTCACCGTAATCTTCGCCCTGGCGCGGACTGTCGGCTGGATCTCGCACTGGAAAGAAATGCTCTCCAGCCCGTACAAGATCGGCCGCCCGCGCCAGCTGTACACCGGCTACGAGTCGCGTGACATCACCAAGCTTGAAGACCGCAAGTAAGACCAGTCATTCCACGATAGCGTCTTAGCTGCACCGAATACGGCCTCTATTTGATAGAGGCCGTATTTTTTTGCGCCTATGAAAACCGTAGCGGCTACCGAGGCATGATAGCTGCGATAACGACCCCAGGGCCTTCGGACCCCATCGCAGCCTTCGCGCCTCGACAGCGGCTACAAGTCACGCCCCCAAAAAAAAATCCCCCTGCCTCACGACAGGGGGATTTGATCACACAGACCGCTTCTAACTTGTAGCTTGCAGCTAAAAACTTACCGCTGCCTTAATGATCCACCGCCCCGCTCGCCCCAAGACCTGTCTGCGAACGCACAAACTGCGGGAAGAACAGCGCACGCTCTTTCTCGGCTGACTTGGATTTGTCAGTGATAGAGAAGAACCAGATGCCCACAAACGCAATGATCATCGAGAACAGTGCTGGGTATTCGTAAGGGAAGATCGCCTTTTCATGATGCAGGATCTGCACCCAGATGGTTGGACCCAGGATCATCAAGCCAACAGCGCTGATCAGACCCAACCAGCCACCAATCATGGCGCCGCGTGTGGTCAGGTTTTTCCAGTACATGGAAAGCAGCAGTACCGGGAAGTTACAGCTCGCCGCAATGGAGAACGCCAGGCCCACCATAAACGCGATGTTTTGGCTTTCAAACAGAATGCCCAAGCCAATCGCCAGCACCCCAAGCGCAATGGTGGTGATTTTGGAGACGCGAATTTCATCTTTGTCGTTGGCCTTGCCCTTCTTGATCACGCTGGCATACAGGTCGTGGGATACAGCCGATGCACCGGCCAGTGTCAGACCCGCAACCACCGCCAGAATCGTGGCGAAGGCGACCGCCGAGATAAAGCCCAGGAAGATACTGCCGCCCACCGCGTCCGCCAAATGCACGGCCGCCATGTTATTACCACCCAGCAAAGCGCCTGCAGCGTCTTTGAAGTCCGGGTTGGTGCTCACCAGAATGATCGCGCCGAAACCGATGATGAACGTCAGGATGTAGAAGTAGCCAATAAAGCCGGTGGCATAGAACACGCTCTTACGGGCTTCTTTCGCATCACTCACGGTGAAGAAGCGCATCAGAATGTGCGGCAGGCCAGCAGTACCAAACATCAGCGCCAAGCCGAGGGAGAATGCCGAAATCGGATCCTTCACCAAACCGCCAGGGCTCATGATCGCTTCACCTTTAGGATGAATTTTTACCGCTTCGGCAAACAGCGAGTTGAAGTCAAAGTTGACGTGTTTCATGACCATCACAGCCATGAACGTCGCACCGGACAATAACAACACCGCCTTGATGATCTGCACCCACGTGGTTGCCAGCATGCCGCCGAACAACACATACAGGCACATCAGGATGCCCACCAGAATCACCGCAACGTGATAATCCAGGCCGAACAGCAATTGAATGAGTTTGCCCGCGCCGACCATTTGCGCGATCAGGTAAAACGCCACTACCACCAGCGAACCGCAGGCAGACAGCGAGCGGATCTGGGTTTGACCCAATCGGTACGAAGCAACGTCAGCAAAGGTGTACTTGCCCAAATTACGCAAACGCTCTGCGATCAGGAACAAGATGATCGGCCAGCCGACCAGAAAGCCGATCGAATAGATCAGGCCATCGTAGCCAGAGGTGTAAACCAGCGCGGAAATACCCAAGAAGGACGCGGCAGACATATAGTCGCCGGCAATTGCCAGGCCATTCTGAAAACCGGTGATCTTGCCGCCCGCTGCATAGTAGTCCGCGGCCGACTTATTACGCTTTGATGCCCAGTAGGTGATGCAGAGGGTCGCACCAACAAACACGACGAACATGATGATGGCCGAGACGTTAAGCGGTTGTTTTTGCACGTCACCGGTCAGGGCATCCGCCGCCCAAACCGCCGGTGCAAAGGCAGCAATGCCCAGTGTTGCCAATAGACGCCCGATCATTGCCCCGCCTCCTTGAGAATCGCATTGTTCAGCTCATCAAATTCGCCATTGGCCCGACGGACATAGATACCGGTCAGGATAAAGGCCGAAAGAATCAGCCCCACACCAATCGGAATCCCCCAGGTAATAGACGAAGTCGGGCTCAACTTAGCCCCCATGATGTGCGACCCATAAGCAATTAACAGAATAAAGGCGGCATATAACCCGAGCATGATTGCCGAGAGAATCCAGGCAAATCGTTCTCTTTTTTTGACCAGCTCCTTAAAACGCGGGCTGTTTTGAATCGAGAGGTAGATGCTGTCGTTCATTATTTTTGTCCTCGCAGCACAGATGAGATGGAACGGTTTCACTATTAGGGGGCTTGAAAATCTAAGCCAGACGACTTTAGTAGTAGAACCCCAAACCCTCTGCAGCCCTTGTATTCTCTAGTCTGCGTGGACGATGACATCATTACGCTAGTGTCACGGACAGAAAAACCGCCTGTTAAAAAAACCAGGCGGTTCTGTGTGCTGCGAGCTAGACACGTCGCGATTAGTTAGCGGTCCACTCGGCGACACGCTCAGGGTGTTTGGCAACCCAGTCCTTGGCGGCAGCGTCGGGCTTAGCGCCCTCTTGAATGGCCAGCATGACTTCACCAATTTCGTCTTTTGAGTTCCAGGAAAAATGTTTCAAGAAAGCCGCCACTTCAGGTGCTTTCTTATTCAACCCTTCACTGGCGATGCTATTAACCGTTTCTGCGGCACCAAATACCCCTTTGGGGTCATCCAGAAAGCGCAACTTCCACTTGGCAAACATCCAGTGCGGCACCCACCCGGTGACAACAACAGGCTCGTTTTTAGCATAAGCACGCCCAAGCTCAGAGGTCATTGCTGCCCCGGAACTCGCCTGCAACTTGTAATCCAGGCCATAGTCCTTAATAGCCTCGTCAGCTTTCAACATCACGCCTGAACCCGCATCAATCCCGACTATTTTATTTTTAAAGCCTTTATCGCCTTTCAAATCGGCAATCGACTTTGCCTCCACATACTCCGGCACGATCAACCCAATTTTTGCGTCTTTAAAGTTGGGCCCGTAATCAACCACCTTGTCTTTGTTCTTGGCCCAGTATTCACCGTGAGTCACTGGCAGCCAGGCCGACAACATTGCATCGAGCTTGCCGGTAGCAACGCCCTGCCACATGATCCCGGTGGCGACTGGCATCAGTTTCACCTCATAACCCAACTTCTGCTTAATAACCTCTGCTGCCACAAAAGTGGTGGCCACACTGTCAGACCAGCCATCCACATAACCTATGTTGAGGGTCGGCTTGCTCTGGGCACTTGCAAAACCTGCACTCATCGCCAGCACCAAGGCAGCGCCCGCGCTCAAGAGTCGTCGCATCTTCATCTATGATTCCCCACAGTGCCGGGCCCGACGAGTGCCGGACCCCATCAGGTGTTCAGGGTTTAATCGACACCCCGACATAACATGCACCCTGATCATCAACCTCGCGGGTCTACCGTCCTGCTCTGACGACGACGCTCAGGCAACCACGAGCGACATCACCAGCAACTGCACACACGCAGCTCACACAACCGCTCGAACTTTGCATGTCAAAATTATACGGAGCCGCTACCCCTCGCTGATTACAGGTAAGATGCGCGGCTTTGTTCTTATACGGTCTGACCATGTCCGCGACTGCCCGATCCCCCGTGCTGCCTTATCTCTTCGCCTGTTTGTTGGGTGTGTTCGCCATTGCCGGTTTTTGGTACGCCTTGGGTCAGCCCGTGACGCTGCCCGATGCCGCGACACCCACGCATAAACTGCAATGCGCGTCCTACACACCGTTCGACAAGGACCAGTCCCCGTTCGACCAGCCTTTCGTGCCGCGCATTGAACGCATGGATGCAGATCTGGCACTGCTGGCGACACGCTTCCAGTGCATTCGCACGTATTCGCAAACTGGCCTCGAAGCCTTGCCTGAGCTCGCACGTAAACATGGCCTGAAAATCATGAGCGGCATCTGGGTTAACGGAAATGAGACCGACACCCAAAAAGAAATCAGCGCCCTGATCGCATCCGCCAACGCCAACCCGGACGTCATCAGCGCCGTAATCGTCGGTAACGAAACCTTGCTGCGCCAAGAAATTACCGCTGCGCAATTGGTCACGCTGATCGAGCAGGTTAAAAGCCAGGTCAAACAGCCCGTCACCTACGCCGATGTGTGGGAATTCTGGTTAGAGCACCCGCAAATTGCCCCGGCAGTGGACTTCCTGACCATTCACCTGCTGCCTTATTGGGAGGATGACCCTGCAGGTATCGAGCAAGCCATCAACCATGTGGCTGAAATTCGCCAAGTGTTTGGCAATAAATTCGCCCCCAAAGACATTCTGATTGGTGAAACCGGCTGGCCAAGCGAAGGCCGTCAGCGCGAAACTGCCCTGCCGAGCCGGGTCAACGAAGCCAAATTTATTCGCGGCTTTGTCACCGTCGCCGAACAAAACGGCTGGAAGTACAACCTGATCGAAGCCTTCGACCAACCCTGGAAACGCGCCAGTGAAGGTGCGGTTGGCGGTTATTGGGGACTGTTCGATGCCGACCGCCAAGACAAAGGCATTCTTGCCGGCCCAGTCACCAACCTGCCGCACTGGCCCGCCTGGCTAGGGTTGAGCGTAGCCCTGTTTCTTGGCACCTTGATCATCGGCGGGCGCGTACGCACCACTCGCTCTGCCCTGATGTTGCCCGCTCTGGGCGCCGTAGCAGGGTGCAGCATCGTGGCATGGGCCGAATTGGCCTCGGTGACCAGCCGCTTCACCGGGGAATGGACCTGGGCCGGTGCCTTGATAGCGCTTAATCTGATCGTACTCGCCCACGGCGCATTGGCACTGGGGCAAACAGAGGGCTGGCGTGGACGGCTGTTTAACCTGCTGGAGCGCCGTGGAGGATGGTGGCTGGCAGCGGCGGGGTTCGCCGGCGCGGTCATGATGCTGAGCCTGGTGTTCGAACCACGCTATCGCAGCTTCCCAAGTGCCGCGCTGATCTTGCCAGCACTGGTCTACCTGCTGCGCCCGGTTTGCGGGCCGCGCCGGGAATTCACTCTGCTGGCCTTTATTATTGGCGTGGGTATCCCACTGCAGCTGTACCGCGAAGGTTTAAACAATGAACAAGCCTGGGGCTGGGCACTGGTGTGCGTATTGATGGTTATCGCTCTGTGGCGCAGCATGCGTACGTCATCCCATACATAAACCTATCGAGCAGCGAGCGTGCCTCGCGATCTTTTGATCGTTTAAAAGATCGCGAGTTGCGCCTAACCAGCCCCAACCTTTAACCCTTCGTAGCCCGAACCAGACGCAAGCCTGCAATCACCACCGCAAATACCGCCAGGCTTGCGTTGTACAAGGCCAATGCCGGAAAGCCGAACAATAAGGCCAGCACTGCCAGACCACTGCCCATACGTCCGCGCACAAAAAACGCGATGACTGACGTGACCAGCGCCGCCCAACCCATGACCCTGAAGTGAATCAACCACCCCAGGTTCGAACGCAACTGGCATTCCCAACGTGCAGCCTCGGTAACACACGTCCCTACCCATTGTGGATCTTCCATCAAGCCGTAACGCAGGCCATAACTGGCTGCCAGCCAAACAGGCAAGGTTATCAGCAGCAAGATCAACGGCAAACGAGGACGCATAAACAACTCCAATAGACAAAAGCGGCGCCCAGCTTAATCGCACCTAGTGGGTATGCAACCCTTGCAAACAGATAACTGTTCACTAAAGTCATTCAGCGTGTATCTTCAGGCAGCTATTTGCCTGCCAGGTACAGTCTTGGGGATTTATTTAGTGCCCAATCATGGCACTTCGACTGCTGCCCTGTGGTCATAGCCTGCGAAACTTCTCCGCACCTTCTTTTGGGATAGTCGTCATGCTTCGTTCTCTGCCCTTTGCGGCCTTGCTCTGCGGCCTTATTTTGAGTGCGTCCGCACAGGCGGTCGATGTCGACCCCGCAACGTATGGTTACCCCCTTACAAACCCGTTTGAGGCGACGATTGCCACAACTCCGCCGCAGATGCGCCCGCTGCTCCCGAGTGAAGATGACATCAATCAGTCGGATTACACCTTGAAGTTGCGACCGGAGCGCGAATTCACACTGCCAGCCAACTTCTGGGCGGTTAAAAAGCTCACTTACCGGATGGCCAGGCAAGACCACCCTGCACCCTTGATGTTTCTGATTGCAGGCACCGGCGCGCCGTACGACAGCAGCCTCAACGAATACCTGAAAAAACTCTTCTATCAAGCCGGCTACCATGTGGTGCAACTGTCTTCACCCACCAGTTATGACTTTATGAGCGCGGCCTCACGCTTTGCCACGCCGGGTATCAGCCAATACGACGCTGAAGACCTGTACCGGGTGATGCAAGCCGTACGCGCACAACAGGCCAACGTTCCGGTGACCGACTATTACCTTGCCGGTTATAGCCTGGGCGCCCTGGATGCAGCCTTCGTCAGCCACCTCGACGAAACACGCAAAAGTTTCAACTTTAAAAAAGTGCTGATGCTCAACCCGCCAGTCAACCTCTACACCTCTATCAGCAACCTCGACAAACTGGTGCAGACCGAAGTCAAAGGCATCAATAACAGCACTACGTTCTACGAATTGGTACTCAACAAGCTCACCGAGTACTTCAAACAAAAAGGGTATGTCGACATCAATGCCGCGCTTGTCTACGACCTGCAGAATTCCAAAGAGCGCCTGACCAACGAACAGATGGCGATGCTCATTGGCACCATGTTCCGCTTCTCGTCGGCCGACATTGTGTTCACCTCGGACCTGATTAACCGCCGAGGCCTGATCACGCCGCCCAACTACCCGATTACCGAAGGCACCAGCCTGACGCCGTTTCTCAAGCGCTCGCTGCTGTGCGACTTCGATTGCTACCTGACCGAGCAAGTAATTCCCATGTGGCGTGCCCGTACCGACGGTGGCAGCTTGTTGCAACTGATCGACCAAGTCAGCCTGTATGCCCTGCAGGACTATCTCAAGAACAGTCCAAAAATTGCCGTCATGCACAATGCCGACGACATCATCCTGGGCCCTGGTGATCTTGGATTTCTGCGCAAAACCTTCGGCAACCGCCTGACTGTCTACCCGTATGGTGGCCATTGCGGCAACCTCAACTACCGCGTCAACGCCGACGATATGCTGGAGTTCTTCCGTGGCTAAACATCTTTTGCTTCTCGCCGCCTTACTCAGCGCCGGCTATGCCCAGGCAGACAACAGCAAGGCCAATATCGAACCCACTCACGACGTTGACGGCTTTACGCAGCCGTTAAAACTGCTGAAGTTCAACCCCGGTCTTGACCAGCGTGAGTTTGAACGCGCAACCATGAACGCGCTAAACGTCTACGACCCGCTGGAATCGATCAATCGGCGTATCTATCACTTCAACTACCGCTTCGATCAGTGGGTGTTTCTGCCCGTGGTGGACGGCTATCGCTATGTAACGCCCAGTTTTCTGCGTACCGGTGTGAGCAACTTTTTCAACAACCTTGGCGATGTGCCCAACCTGTTTAACAGCTTGCTGCAACTCAAGGGCCAGCGCTCAATGCAAACCACCGGGCGGTTGCTGTTGAACACAACCCTGGGGATTGGCGGACTGTGGGACCCAGCTACTGCCATGGGCCTGGCGCGCCAGAGCGAAGACTTCGGGCAAACACTGGGGTTTTATGGCGTGCCTGGCGGGCCGTACCTAATGCTGCCGATCCTGGGGCCGTCAAACCTGCGGGACACCACAGGACTGGTGGTCGACTATGGCGCCAATCAGGAAATCAACTTCCTCAACGTGCCTCACGAAAGCACCCGTCATCCAGAAATCTGGGTGTTGCAAGCCATCGATAAACGCTACAACACCAGCTTCCGTTATGGGCAATTCGATTCGCCGTTTGAGTATGACAAGCTGCGCTATATCTATACCGAAGCGAGAAAATTGCAAATCGGGGAATAAATGAATTAAAAAAGTGGCTGAGACGACGCCCGGTACCCGGCTCAGCCAGTTTGAATGATTCATTGGAAATAAATCTTACCGAATGGAATCGACAAAGATTACTCGGCACAGACAATTACACCTATTTATAAGACAAAGCCTACAGATTAAAAATTCGTTTCTTTGATAACGTAATCCTTTCGCGACTTGCTGAAGGATTAAATTCATGCATTCTTCTCATCCCCCCTTAAAAATCATTATTGCCGACGACCATCCTGTCGTATTGCTAGGAACACGCATTGCACTGACCACTCAATTTGAAGCTCATGAGTGCATTATTAACGAGGCCTCATGCACCGGATCGTTATTACAACTATTGAAAAAAGATACTTGCGATCTGATTATTACTGACTTATCAATGCCTGACGGGAGCATTCCGGATGGCCTGCCATTAATCAGCTATATTCGCAGGCATTTCGAAAAAACAAAAATAATCGTCATGACCATGGTCAACAACGAGCCTATGCTGCGCAATTTACTGAATTTGGGAATAAGCGGAGCACTTGATAAACATCGTTCTCTTAACGAGCTTAATCATGCTGTCACCAGCGTGCTTAAAGGTGAACGGTATGTGAGTCCCAGTTTCCGCGCAGCACTGGCGACTGCCAAAAGAGGCGAAATAGCTCATCGAGCCCTATCTGCCAAAGAACTCGAAGTCGTGCGCTTATATGGACAAGGCCTGGGAGGGCGTGAAATAGCTAAACGGCTCAACCGAAGTGAGAAAACAATCAGCCGTCAAAAATGCACAGCCATGCGCAAGCTGGGGCTGCGAAGTCTCAGTGAACTGGCTGCTAACGTGCATCTCATAGGAACTGCTTATACCGTCCCCCCTGAAGTAGCAAGCAACGCATCTGCGCCATAGCGCCGTCTATAGCCCCAAGAAACCGATGAATGTTCAACGTCGATAGATAAGCAAGGGTCCATACCTATCAGAACTGCTAGTACCCTCTACCGGGGGTAAAAGGTAACGTGATAAAACCGATAGTTAATCGGCTAACGCAACGTAACCAAGCAGGAAATGAAAATGCCTAAATCCTTGATTCGAAATGCAGTCATTCCCCTTACGCGCCTATTTTTAGCCAGCGCAATAGCCATGACTGTCAGCGTAAATGTCATGGCCGCACCCTCCCCCCAATCAACGACTACAGGGGAGCAATGGCAGGGTAACTACGACGGGGCATGCAACGCAAATGAGGCCATGATTAGTAGCAGTCGCGATGGTGATGAGAACATAGACCCCATTATAAAATGCGCCGCTTACGCCCCCTACGGGGTGGCAGGCACTATGGTTCCCTACAAAGCCAAAGAAGAAGATAATGGAAATATAGATGACGATATCGGCAATTGGTCCGACGTAAACATAGAAGGAGGGGACAAAGGCCATACGTACATCTGCCCAGATAATACAGTCATGACCGCCATTAGACATCGCAACGATGAAAACGGACAGACCTATTATCGTTGCAGTAAATTTTTGATAAACAATGTTGTTACAAAATTAATTCCGGGGACAACGCTTAAATTCAAAGAAAGCGACCATGACGTGGCTTGCCCGACCGGGCAGGTCATGATTGGGCGTAGCCATTTGTGCGACAGCAATGATGATAAAGATAAATGCGATGAAAACGCATCCAGCGAATATACCTGCGGTTATGTTCGGGCCATCCAATAACAGCCTGAAAACATAGATACGTACCACGCTGTACGTCTGTGCCAACCAGCGCTTATCAATGTTACCTGAGAGGCGTCATGCACTAACCTCTCAGGTTATTCCAACAATCGGTTTGAGCCACGCTATAGGCTCAAACCGATTTTTTTATATAAAGCCCAAACCGATCAGACAATACTGGAAGAATCGAGACTGACACTGAGCAACCTGCTCAGTGGGTCATACTCTAGAACACGGCCCACCTCATCACGGGTCATATTTCCCTCTCCATCATAAGTAAATCGAGTGGTTTGCGGTTCTCTTCCATCATCAAAGGTATAGGTGAGAGAAGACAACTGAACAGGGTCAGCATTATCAAAGGCATATTCTGCCATGATGTACCCGCCATCCGTGTAAATAGTGTCTACGAGAACAATATTATCCAATGCATCAAACGTAAACATCTGTGTTTGAATTGGCCTACCATGATGATCAACGGGTGGTTGAGTACCCGCACACTCATAAGACACTAATCGAGCACGCTGATCATAGACATAGTGTTCCTCTCTAATAGTCACATCGCCTTCTGTCAAGGTTCGGGAAGATAAGTTATCCACTTCGTCATAGACCTGTACAAGCGTTTGTTCAACACCATTAAGATCAAATATTCTTTTGATTTCGCGCCCCTGATCATCGTACTCCAGCTTTATTATCACTTTTGGATTACCAGGGTTATTCAGCGGACCGTCTTCTGTGGTAATAGCAGCCATCAACCCCAGATTATTATATTCAAATGTGGAGGTAATGTTCCCCAGCGCCGTTTTTTCCAGGCGGCCCACGTCATCATACTCATAGGTTTGTGTTTGCCCCAGGACATCATTGTAGGAAAGAATACGCCCACGAAACGTATAGTCGTAGTACATCGTCAACGGTTCGCCTTCGGGTTGAGAGACCTTCTCAGAACGGATTTCGCCCGTCGAGAAATAGTCCCGCTCAAGCGACTGGCCCTGTTCAGAACAGTCCTTCAAGCGTGCGTTTTTGGAATCGTAGTTATAGGTGGCACTGTTGGGCGTGTCCATAATGTTACGTTGAATAGGCTCCTCTCCCAACTCCGGAGCATACTGATACTCAATGACATGGTTACGCGGTGTGGTGACCTTCCACGGCTGTAGTTCCCCTGCCTTATAATCAAACTTCTTTTCCCTCCCTCCCGTCGTTGCTGACGTCATACGCCCCAACCCATCAAAACATTGTGTCCCTAAGACTTTGCCCCCAACACTGATTAATGTAGGCAAGTCCTCGGCACTGTGTGCCGCGTACTCACGTATAACCTTCGTCTTATCCGCTAGCGTTGTGGTAGTCGTGCGCCCAAATGCGTCATATTCATAGCGTGTCTCGCGCTTGCAGCCATCTATTTCTTTCACCGTACGGCCTAAACCGTCATAGAAATACTCATGTTCGCTGATAACATGCTCGCCACTCCCATCACAGCGCTCAGTCGTAACAGGCTTATCAAACGCGTTTAGTTTACTGACACTGTACATGTACTTGATCGCCGAGCCTGGCACTTCAGTCCAAGCCGTTACAATAGGCCCTTTCCAGTCCGCAGAACCAATCGGGTCAGTCTGCTCATGCACCATAACCCCATCAGGGCGAATCTCAGTCCGTTGCTGACCCCAATCGTCGTACACAAATTCCGTTTCTAACTCCAGTACTTCAGTGTCATTAAGCCAATCGATTTCTGTCTCAGCAATGAGGTTGCCAAACACATCATATTCCGCACGATATGTTTCTCTAAAGTCATCTGCCAGGGCCCGATTGACAGCATCTGCATTTTGGCGCGTCTCACCCACTACCCGGTTGAAACCATCTAATAGGGTAGTTGTCTTGACTTCTTTGACATTGGTAGATATTTGTTTGGCGGCGACTCCCCATTGCGTAGAAAGTTCATATGTATAGAAACGATGGGCCACATAGAGGGTATTATCAGGGGCTACAGTCTCTTGGATGACACGCTGCAAGGCATCATAGATGTAAGCAATTTTGACATCATTATCATCTTGTACCAACAGAGGTTGCCCATGCACCGTGGAAGCTTCACTGATTATCGTTTTTGTCGTTCCATCGAAGTTAGTTCTTTTTTCTACAGTCTGTAATACGGTCTCGGGTGCGCGACTGTAGCGAGCAGGAGACAACGTGTATTCATAGTCAGTTAAGAACTCATACAGGCTTGCGTCCATGCCGCGACGCTCTAGCGCTTCCTGTTTAACACGACCATAGGTCAGTGGTTGCTGGACGTCATCGTTATAACTGTACGTCAGCTTGTGCAGCAGTTTTTCAGCCTCACCATTAACCTCCAACAGCGCTTCGCTCTCAACCGCCAACCAATCAGCCCGTGCAGTATCCAACGCTGGAAACGATGCATAGCGATACTCCGTTTTCAGTGGCTGCGCGCCTTCTAAAGCATCGGCGGCGGGAATGACAGTCGTTGTTTTTACACTCCGGACAAACCCCTCCGGATCTTTCGGGCAGCCATCTTGTTCTTCAGCAGTGTAATAAACACTGCGCTCTGTAATACCGTCAACTCCAATCTTTTCAATCAGATTTCCATAGATGTCATACGTGGTTTTTTCTATTTCGGAACGGGATTTACCCTGCAGCTCCCATGTTGTCTCAACGCTGGCTGGTAGTTGAAAATTCAGGGGCTGACTGGCGAAAACAGTATCCGCTAGAGCATGGTAAGTGGTCGTGACACGCTTCATAGCTTCGTTTTGATGGGTTTCTTCATTTATTAATAAATGAAATGAATTAAATGTTCGCTGTATACGGCGAACCTCGTCATCCCCACTCAGCAAACACTCAACGGTACTGTAATCATAGTTGATGACCTGATACAGGTTATCAATGCCATTAGCATCCCAAATCAGACCTGGCGCTCCAAAGCCTAGAAAATTATGCTGCGTGGCTTCTTTGGGTAGGTCGTACCTATAAGTGGTGGTAACGATAGGTTGACCAGACCCAGGGTCTGCACGATGCAGCGTAGCACGTGGCAAATTTTGAGCTGCAGTGTCTGGATGCTTGTGCCCAGCGTCGCCATACTCAATAACTTCAAGGCCTCCGGTCGGCGTCTCAACACGGGAAATGCAGTTAAACCCCAACTTCTCTGTATAAGTGAATAGCCAACGGGCACCTTCCTCAGTCGGCAGCCTGAGGGTAGTCGTGCTCTTTGATTTATCGTGGAATAACGTATAAACCGCCAACGCTCCACCTGTCTCCCCGGAATAGGGATAAGCCTGCATCGAAACAGTGATGCCATCGCTCTCAAATGAAAGTAGCGTGGTATCAGACTCATCTTTTAAGGTGCTCAGCCTATAGACATCAAGATAGGGGACATAGTCCAGATGTACCTGGCGCCCTTCTAAAGAGTACATTCGGACAGGCAGCGCTGTAGATCCATAAACTTTAAGTATTTCAGTGTTCCCAGACTTATAAACGATTCGATACTGGTCACCCTCATCATAAATATGAAAAGTGTCTAGCTTTTTTTCTGACATCGTCAACTGTCCATCCGGGCCTTTCCCCGTGACCCTGAAGGTTTCGCCAGAACTTAACGACAGCACTTGAGTGACGAGATCAAACTCGGTGAGTTGCAAGCTCCACCCCTGACCAAAACCACTGTCACGTAAATTAAGTGGACTGAACATCAACATTAAAGGCACTACTGGCCCGGCAAGATTATTGGCTTTTAGTTCCGGTAAATTTATAGAAACATTGTACTGTCCTGTCCGGGGATCTACGCCGCCTTGCAAGTAGCTCATAAAATTGAAGGCATTGGAATGCACTGCAGTAGACGAGGCCATCTAGAATATCCTTAAATGAAATAATATTAAAAAACGTGCTCCCCCAAGAGAAGAGCACGTGATAACCCATTAAACCTGTCCCAACGAGCAAAGGAATTTATGGCGCTGAGGTATCTTGGGTCGGTGCACGGATCACTACACAGGATAATTTTCCGCCAACTTTCCCCTGTTTATAGTCTCTTTTTGTAAAAAACACGCCGGCAAAGGGGGGAGGCAATACCTTATCAGGCTTCATTCCGACCAAGTCATTGAGTTGTAAGAAGGGGTATTTCAAATTGGTCTCTTTTGGAGTGCTTACATTTTGTTTCGTTGTTTTTAATTCGAATAACCAGCGACGATCAGAATCGACCGGTGCCAGATTACAGTCTGCCTCGGAAGTCAGCCAAATCCTCGTCGCCGAGGGCACATTTTGGAGTTCTATCGCATAAATATCATCATTCGGACAACCCGTACCTCCATCATCTGAACCATGCCTGTCTCCATTATCGTCAAACCAAACGCCCAGATGATAAACGTAATCTTTTATAGGCATAGAGCAGAAAAACTGACCATCTGTTGCAGGATTCCCATAAAAATTAATAACAGGTAATTCTCCGCGTAGTGGTGCAGGTGATGCAGCTGTCTTATTTATTCCTTTAACCAATGTTGAAGGCTGAGTAACAACCGTCGATGGTTTCGAAGTATCAGGGGTGGGGGATTCAATCCGCACACAAGAGAGTCTTCCGTCAATATCATTGAGCACTATTTGCCCACCGGTGAGTTCAACACCGGCCGTAACAATAACGGCCTTATTGGGATTTTCTTTTTTCTCGTCTAAAAACAATTTTAAACCGCTGATTCTCATGTTATCTGTCGATGTGATTTTCTTGCGCGTTGTTAATTTAAAAATCCAGTCAGCTTTAGCATTATCTAAATCACAATCATTTTCAGACAGTAACCATATGTTAGTGGCAGAAGGAATGTTTTCCAGAGAGACGTAATAAGCATCATCATTATTGCACCCGAAATCGTTATGCCTCAGGTCGACACTCATCACTTTACCAGAGAGTTCAATTTTGCATTTATATTCGGGGTCACCGTTCGAATCTGAATTATAGATAGTAACTCCAGGTTTTTCGTCTTCAGCCCCTTTAGGCTGAGTCTGTGCCTGACTCGCCCACACCGGGACAACAAATGTCACAATGGCGGCAAAACACAAATAATGAAGTGGACTCATTAGTGGTTTCATGATTCGATCACCTCGCCTGACTCATGATCACGCAGGAATGTACCGAGCATCAACTGATTGCGACTATTTTCATTTGAAGCGTCAGGGAAGGAAATTGTAATTCCATGAAAGTTCCCATAAACATCCTGAAACTCGAAGTTAACGCCCTTATCAAGTTTTTTTCTGACCGGATTTGAACGTGGAACGTACTCGACATCATCCGTACGGTGCAAGCTCACCAACAGCTCCCCTGCGCTCGGCCTATAAGCAGTGTCTATCGCTAGCGCAGTTAGCTTAGACGTAAGTTTCGGATTCATAGAGACTAAATCCGGATCAAATTCCAAGTACTTAGGTTCCGCGCCGGACAGGGGAATGAATGCACTGCCGGTATAACTAAACATCGTTTCTTCAAGTACGTTACTTTCCCACTGAATCGTTGACCGATTGATATCTTTTAGAGTAAGCGTGGTATCTGTGCGTTCAAAATTAACAAACTTAAACTGCGCCTCCCGATAAGCAACGGTATAGTAATCTATCGTGCGGTAATTATAATCATAAGAGGGTGGTTCATCTTTATCAGCAGATGGATCAACGACAACATCCCCCTCTGTCAGCGCTCTTTCGTGGGTGAAAACATACGAAGCTTCATTTAATGTCGGAAGGGGTATTGGTTTAATGAAAACTATACCTTCCTCAGGGTTATCCGCAACTAGAGAACTATGCGGCGTATTATTGCTGTCGAAGAAACGCACAAAGAACAGACGCGTTTTTACCTCTTCATCAGTCAACGGCCGACCCACAACATATAGATCTTGGTCATCAAGGGCATTCGGCTCATTATCATTAATTTTACTTGCACCGAACATCGTAAAGCTATTGCTCTGTTTTGCAAAACCCCAGTCGAAGTCTGAACCGTAGGGAATCCCAAACTCATTAAACTGATCGGTATTCACGACCGGTTGCTTGGAATCATAATCCATCACCTCTAATGAGTCTTTTTCTTCAGCGGATAACTCTCCGCCCACTGTCTGCAGGGTGGCTCGCAAACGAACCTGCTGCCAGCCGTTTGCATAGGCCCTGCCTTCAAATTCGCTGTCTGTGGGATCTTGTCCATCTTGAACTTTTAGAGTAATGCGAACGGTGTCCCAGGATTTTTGCGGTGTATACCCTGAGGTTTCTATGACGCTGTAGCCCGTAACACCCACCTCTCCACTGTCTGAAAGATAATTGTAGAGCACAATATTTGTTTGCGGCTCCGAAGAGTTCGAAGCCACAAACTTACCGTCTTGATCAACAGTGCCGTCACCGTTGATAACTGACCAAGTCACAGTACCCGGTAGTTTCCAATCTGTAGTGAGTTGCACCTCGGCATTGGGTTCAAGGTTTCCAACAAACGCGGGCTCAATATGCGCGGTATGCACCCACGATGATAAAAGAACCGAAGTCACCATCTCTTGCTGGGTGGTCTTGTTATAGGCTCTAACGTGCTGAACAAACAGAGGCTTGCCTGCGATCTCTAAAGGATCTGGCAATGTGTATACAGCCGCTTTACCGGTGGGCTCAATGTCGCCATAAGCATCGCCCAGCAGTGTCCACTCAACCTCATCTGTGTCCGCGGCTGATGCAGTAAATTGAATCGGTTCGGCATTGATCCAGTGTTTAGGCGTCGAGGATTTGGCAGCACCGGGCAGGAAGTCAGAAGCCTGGGCAAACACTTGTCGCTCCGAGACCAGGGGCGAAATAGACACAGCCTCGCAAGCAACCAGCAACAGTGCTGAAGCTTCGTATTTATTGCCGTCCTTCTCATAGGTGCCAGTCACAACAACCCGTAACGTGTCATGGCCAATGCTTGATACAGGGTCTGCCGTGTAAACGTTGCCCACCATAGAACCCGCACCTACGGTGCCAAAACTGTTCAAGCTACGCGCTTTCCACGTCGCGTTGACTGTATTGCCATCGCCATCTGTGAATAGGAAGCTTTGCTTGCCTCCCGCCTGGATTGTCGAGAAAGTGGGTTCAACACTGTACAGCGTGATACTCGGGGCCAAATCACCGAATACAATCCGGTCATAGGGATCATGGGTTGAAAGGGGTTTAAAGTGGTTTTGCCCAGGAAATAATAAGGTCGTCAATAACGCCATATTATCTTCATTGGCCTCGGCCAGCATTGAGTGGTGGAGTACCAGCGCGGCAGAATATTGGTCTTGGCCGTTTAGCTTATCGTCAGGGATGAAATAGGGGAAACTACCGCCTGCCGGTGGAAAATCTTTCCCGGGCGTGCTGCCTGCCAAATCGATAAACACCAACACGGCACCATCCCCTTCATTTTCGGCGCCAATAACGTCTGCTCCAGGAGCTTGTTGGGTGCGTAAATAAAATTTTACGGGGGTTAGCGCGTTGTAACCGGAAAGATCCAAGACGCCCAGCTGGAAAATCCTTTTATGAACAGGTAAGGCTTTAAAGTAAGCACTAAACAATTTATTGACTTCAGTTCTAATGCTCGTCAAAGAACCAAAGTTGCAGCTAAAATCTACGGCACCAAAAAGATCTAATGTCACACGCCCGACACGATCGATATCACCCCGCGTCACCGCCAAATCAACGGTCGCCGTGATAGTAAAGCCATGGGTTTCCTTGATTTTAGACCGCGTCAACAAAACATCTGGCTCACCTGGCACGGTCATAACTTCACTGTAGGCGCCCCCAACCACACCAAAGGTAACCGTAGCTTTTGAGTCAGCCAAAGAAGCAGATTCAAATGAAACCAATGGCTGCCCTAATATTATATTTTCCAAGGTCACTTTTCGTGAGTTGGTCAGTTCAAAGTTTTTTGAAACCCTTGGGAAATATCGGGCTTTACCGTACCCACTAATAAACTGTTGTTCCAGCAAACGGTTCAAACGACTCCTGTTAAAAGCCGTAATGGCCCCCCACCCTCGAGTCTTATTTTCGCCAGTCATGGAGGCCAGCAACGAGTCACGCGAGTTAATGATCATAGGGATGACTCCAATACGTATTAATTAATGTTTAGCTTACGATTAATTCGGTTATGCCGTTCCATTGCCTCAATGTCACAGACCACGGCAGCCGGCGCATTGCCTGCACGGATCTGCTGAGTCATAGGTTCCAAATGATCAAATATAAAAACATCAGTGGAGCTAAACATGGGATCTACAACGAGACTCGCATTTACGATGATACTTTGCTCCTCTTCAGACTCATAATCAAAGGTATAAAGACCGTCCTCGCTCAGCGTTCCCGGCCCATATAACTTAACCCAGTGACAGGGCTTTACCACTCCCATGGCTGACGCTGTTAATTCAGCCGTTTTTTTATCTTCACTTACCTTATAGTTCAAAACCAAAGCCTGAGATTTCGAGACGACTAAAGCCAGCGCTGATTTAGTATCAAGCTCAGTACTAAATTTTATTTCTTCAAGCACATAAGAAACTGTTCCATTTTCCGGATGAGCCGGATCTAGAAAAGGCAATGTACCGGCTGTAAAGACCCATTGATCGCTAACATTAGGGTCTTTTTCACAGGTGCTGATTGAATTCTCTGGCATCTCTCTTGTAATCTCAGATTTATTATGGCTTAAGGCTTTAAAGCGAAGTGTTCCACCGCCATCAGTGACTTTGAACTTACGGGGAACTATTTGGATTGAATCCTTTGAAATAGACACCAGCGCAACACTTTCAGCGCCTGAATCCTTATCTAACACCGTCACCTTAACTTGAAGGAATTCACCAGGGATTGTTGCGGGCGCCTTATAGCGGCCAGTCGTGGGATCCATTTCGCCAATGTCGGCAACTAAATGTTCCTTGCTGGCGCTTAACGGTGCAACCGACCAAGTGAGCGACTGTTGTTGCCCTGATGTCTGCGCTTCAAAGTCATACTGTTCACCTACCACGAGATGAGGCATCGCATTGACAATTTCAATGGAAGTCAATGCTGGACGAAATTTTCCAAATACAACCATGTCACCGGGGGCGCGAACAGTCTCAAGAGACAGTACATTTCCATTTTTGAATAGAATACTTTGCAAAGCGAAAGTGTTAAAGCTGGGTACACCGCTGCTTAACCGCTCAAGACCCTGTTTGATTGACGGCGCTACAACACGCTCATTATAGACGTTAGTGACATATTCCCATTTTTTAAGCACCGCATCAGGCATGCCCGGACCGGGAATCATAAGCGATTTGGCACCACTCATATCTTCCAGCTTTAAAGCAACCTCTGTATCTGAAACAGTATAAAATTCACCTGCAATAGTTTTTTGCCAATTCAGTTCACCGGTGTAACCACGTGCATTATATTGCAATGTGAGCGGTTGGTAGCCCTGCCATACTACTTTGACTTGATCATCTTTCATTGCCATGGTGAATTCTGCTTTTTTAATATCAGAATCTTCCACCTTCCCGATGAGCATTGACGTTGAGGCAGCGGTTAAACCAGAGACCTCTTCAAAGTTCTCGCCGTTGATTAAAAGGCTGCCTTCAGTGCCGTCCAGCTTATAAAGATCAGTATCCTCATCGATTTCTGTTATTGTCGGCACCCCATTGGCATCATCCCCCATTACTTTAAATCCGGGGGCCAAGACTTTCTCCATAATCGCTTTATTACTGATGACAATGGCGCCTGTATAGTCTTTGTCATCAGGAATCATATAAATGTTTGTGTCATCTGCCGGCGTTCCACCTTCCGCATTTCCATCGAGCCCTACGTACACCTTAATAGCACCATCATCGTAACTGTCGCGATCCAGTTTGCGTGCCGTCTGGGGAATTTTTACTTCAACCTTAAACTGTGTAGGGTTCCAGTCCACGCCACCTGACGAGACCACTTCGCTTAAAACAATTTCTTGTTGATCTGGGTACATCGCATTTAAAAGCTGAAACTTGACGAGGTAGCCAAAATCACTATCCAAATAAGAACTATGTGTAAAACCAAATTTCCAATCCCAAGCGGAGTTTAAATCCAAGACAACTTTGCCCTGGCTAACACTTCCTTCTGAAACCCTCAATTGACAGGTTAAGGTAGGCCCTGTAATTGGGTTAAAACTACCTTGAGCGCGAATATCTCTACCCTCATAAAGAATGTAGTCCCCCCCCTTGATAAACCATGTCAGCTGCAGCACCGGCTTGTCTTCTGGATCCTCTTCATTACGGGACACAAAAGAGACCATCGGCTGCGAAAAAATGACTTTTATGAGACTTATGCTCTCGGTTGTCCCCGGTGTCTGTAACACTGTTGATAACGGGTCGTACCACCTATCCTCTGTAAATAACTTTATGTATTCTTGCTCCAGCACATGGTTTGACATGCTACGATTATAAAACAAAATAGCATCCCACTTATTTGTCACAGAACGGCCTTCCATGCTTTTAAGTATGGATTCCATTGAATTCGATTTAGTGCTCATTGAGTGCCTCATTCATAATAATAATAGGGTCTTACATTTTGGGTATTTCTATTCAAGCAACAATGGTTAACGAAACAACGTTAAACAATTTATATACCAACCCACCATCAAAACTTATCTCTGCGCCCACCTCCAGCCTGCCATTGATAGTAATATTTTGAATATATTCTTTATCTATATCTATAATAAGATACCCGGCTGTAAATTCTGCGTTGCTAACCTGTTGACCCTGGTCGGCACTTCCACGAAAATAGGTTTTAATACCTTTCACCCTTGCATAGAGTTTCACCCACATCCCTTCTTGAAAATACATAAATTGTCGTTGCGTAAACTGAGCGCCCCCTGCGGTTATTACAGCTTGTTTGCTTAAATTTCCTGACGTCGCAGGTCGTGTACAAATGGGAGCCGCCACCTCATCCGAGTTGAGGTCTAGCACCGTTAACGTGTAATGAGGCGACACAAGAGGAAGGCTCGTGCCTGCGGGTGTAACATGATAATAAACTTTTATCTGTTTCCCGATGTTCGGCGCTACTGCTGGCATGGGCACCACAAAAGTTCTCTGATCGCCGGGATTATTTTCCCCTAAGAAATAACCCGGTTCACCTGGCTCATTGAGGCGCACATGCATACTATCAGTCGGAAACAACTCAACATCATCCGGCACTTTGATCTCAATACCATTAACAGCAATGTTTGCGGCCATCTCGCCTTCACCAACTTCCCCCGCGGTGGCGCGTGGAACATGAGGACGCTCTGTTAACTTACGCTCTTTGCTGATAGTGACCTGCAATGGCTGACTTGAGCTTGCGGCCCCCCAACGAGAAAACTGGTAAGACAAAACCACGTCATAACCGATGTTATTAACCAACCACTGGTGTTCCAACACCGCGTAAAAACTACCTCGACCCACAATACTGGCATCTACGGGTATTACAATATTTGCACTGCCCTCCCGTGGAGCCCTACCATAGATAACAATGTGATCACCTGCTTGTATCGAACTGTAATTAGGAATCGAGAGTTTAACGCCCTCTGTATACTGGCTGGGGTCTAAATATCCAACCACACCGGGAATTTCAATAGCCGGCAATAACGGTTCCGTGGTTGCTTTAATGTTGTACGTCTGTACCAGAGACGACGTCACCGGCTTTGTATTATCAGCATACGTGATGAAATAACTGGTTTCGGCTTTACCGTCTTTAATGAAGCTTAATTCCGCTTTCAGAATGTCGAACTCAAGCGCCTGCCCCACCTGCTCTTTTTCTAATTCGAGGGGCATTGATTTAACGGGCCTAGCGGTACCGGTGGAGGAATAGCCTTGCCACACAAACGTGACCACATCGCCTACCGTCATATTTTCGTAGGGTAATACCACCGCCGTGAAATAGGTATCAGCGATGGATGCAGCATCGATGTGTAAGTTGTGAGCCCCGCGCACTTGCGCGACTGGCAATAGTGCAATCGGCTGAGGGCGCTTGCCGACATAAAAAAAGCGACGGTCTGACTCTTTAGTAAGCGCCCCATTGATCTCAAGTGTATAGGAATAAAACACCCAACCCTGATCAAGGCTTTTGAGCAGTGAATTATCAAATGTCACCGGCATACCTTGATCTTTAAGCTCATCCTTGTCGAGCGGCACCATCGAATTGCAGTCATCGAACACCGCGCCTGAGGCCCCGCAACCCCGCCAATTCGGGTATATGGAAACCTCATCCTTATCGGGGTCGATACCACCTATTGGTACGTATGTCGTAAGCTCCAAGTCACCCAACACCTCGAGATCAAGGACAGCATCAGGGCTTAAATTTTCGACGATCGGCATGGGACGTGGGTCATGCATGGGCTGATTTCCTGAAAGTAAATAATTGAACGAGGCTCTTGGCACAGCCTGGATACCTCTTTTTACACCCTAAAAATTTAGGTGGGTACTAGCAGAACTACTAGGTACTGACACCTGCGATTGTTGGTAACCTCGCACTTAGAATATGCAAATAACAACGTCTCTACCGTGATCAGGGTATTGCCTGTACCCCCCCACAGAAAAAACAACTTATTCGAATCAAGAGGTAACTATCATGGCGAGCAACCTACACTCAAATGCCTTTAACTTTCTCAGCTTTATGAATCATCAGGTGGATCCACGCACCGGACAATACACGGCATCGGTAAAATTTCCGGATATTAACGCTAATAATTTATGCGGCCCGGCCATTCCTCTCACGTTAAACTTTAACCCCTTAAATACCCTCAACCACGGTTTCGGTGTTGGGTGGTCCTGGCAACTGTCACAGTACAACCCCGCAACGGAGATATTGACATTAAGCACGGGAGAATCATTGAGAGTCAGCAATTGGGATAACGCCAAAGCAGAATTTAAAGAGCAAAAACTGCGAACTTTTAATTTCTACTCTGAAGGGGGGGGGGGGGGGCTTATCGCATTGAGCATAAAAGCGGACTTTCTGAACGACTAAGCCTCTATGGCTCGTTGTATTTACCTGAACATTTGTATTCTACGCAGGGCCATAAATTAACATTTTATTACGAACCCATTGCTGACGCGTCCCTGATCATTTACTCACTCAACCGTGTAACGGATGCACAAGGTGCAGAACTTTTATCGATTGTCGGTTTGGGCAGTTCTGAGCTAACGATCTCGCTATATTCAGGTTTTAGTCACGATGGTAGTGCACTATCTACTTTTGAGTGGCGCTCTATTCCAGGCAGCTTTGAAACAAGGGTCACACTGCCAACAGAGGACCATGCCTACTGGCATTTCACCTTCGCCAACCATCGTAGTTTACGCTGTATCACAGAAGTTCTAACGCCTAACGGTACTCATGAACTTATTAAGTATGAGGATGCAGGCCATGCACATCCGGCGGGGGATGAGTTCCGTATCCCCAGAGTCACTCATCACACGATTAAGCCGGGCGCAGGACAAGACGATATTAATTATAAATTCACCTACGTCTTAC
The DNA here is from genome assembly GCF_044762555.1 of Pseudomonas sp. NPDC096917. NCBI lineage: Bacteria > Pseudomonadati > Pseudomonadota > Gammaproteobacteria > Pseudomonadales > Pseudomonadaceae > Pseudomonas > Pseudomonas sp. NPDC096917. The sequence continues at coordinate 134,352 of NZ_JBIWEO010000005.1, forward strand.
CTTTGCAAAACAACGAGCATAATTTTTTGGGGTATCAGGCACCGGGATTAGTTTGGGGGAACTCCGGCACCGGGTATGACAATATTTATCAAGTTGTCGTTGACTATAAATACGGCTCTATTCAATCGCTTATGGAGGGTGACGCTACCGTGAATTCGGTCGTGCGAACCTATAACCGCTTTCACTTGCTCACCCGTGAAGAGACACAACAAAATGGACATATACAAGCCGTTGATACCACTTACCACTTGTCGAATAATGAGCATGCTTTGTTTTCGGAGCAACCGGCCTTTTTCCAACTCCCTCATATTGTTAAGAAGTCTTGGTATTTAACATCTAACCCTAATAAAATTCGCACCGAAACCATCACGACTCAGTTCGATACTCACGGTAACGAAATTTCCAAGGTTTTTGCAGACGGCACGACTTTCATCAGCACGTATTACTCTCCCACAGGGGAGGGGACTCCCGCAGATGATTTTTACTGTCCGCCTGACCCGGAGCTTTTTGTACGCTCACTTAAAACGAAAACAACGATCCCCGCCCCTTCATCGTTTGGGGATGCACCTACCTTACAATGCCGGTTCCGCTATAGTTCCTTGCCGTCTATTCAGGCAGGGTTTCCAGGTTTCAATATACTGACCACAGAACAACTCATACAGGTCACTGTTGAAAAATCAGCCAGCGGCCAATTAAAAGAAGTGCTTGTCCCTTTACAATCCATTGAGCGCATTTATTACAACACCCTAGATAACCTCGTCACGCATGGTCGTCTCAAACGCCAAACGCTTACATTGGAGGAATCTTCGAGCTTCATAGATTTTGACTATGAACTGCTGACCGCTAATGATGTGCCGTCCTTATTAGTCACACGCCAAACTTTCGGGAGTAGTTTGGATGCCCACTCACGCATGACCGAAGAGCACTCATCTCTTTTTACCGGCCAACCCCTGCTTAAAAAAGACCCCAACGGCGTGGTGATCCTTTACGCCTACGACACGTTGGGCCGGCTTATATCTGAGACCACCTCCCCTGATACAAACGCTTGTGCAACTCGAACCTATGAATACCATCTGGCCGTGGCGCAGGGATTGATAACAGAGATCATTACCACGGACGCCATGGGGCTAAAGTCGCGCAGGAAGTTTGATGGCCTTGACCGCATGATCTCGCTTGAACTCATGGACACTGAAAATACAACGCACCCGGATTATCGGATAACGTATGAAGCGCGATATAACAATCATGGTAATTTGGCACAAGAGACCCACTTCGATTGGCTAGACAACACGGACTCATTAGCCCTCACCAGCCATTTTTATTACGACCATTGGAATCAACTTGAAGCCACAAAAAACCCAGACAATATACTCTACTATGAAGTCCACGACCCCATCGGTTTGAAAAACTCAGAAGACCAATTTGAACCCACCTTGACTCGCTGGCGCCAATCGCCAGAATTCTCGGCGGTACAATATGGGTTAAATGTAACTCGCCTTTCATTGACAGGCAAACCCCTTAAAGTTGAAAAGCGCGACGCAGACAATACAGTCCTCAGCTATCATGAATTTTTTTATGATGGCGCCGGCAATTGCATTAAAGAAGTGGATGAATATGGCAAGGCCAGCCACTATGCTTATGACGTTTGGTCAAGATTAATCAGCAATACACTGCCGGATCGAACTCGTGTGCTTCAGACCTACATGCCCCACACCAGTGAGGCATTACCAACCCGGATTGAAGTCATACATGACGCTAATATAAGGACGACCCGTGGAGAACAAACCTTTGATGGCCTTGGACGCACAACGTCCTCTACGGTAGGTACTCGCGTGCAGACCCTCTGTTATAACGAGGGCCAAACACAAGTGTCTAAACGTGAAACACTTAAAAAACAACCCATTAGCTATGACTACGACTTTAATTTAACAAGGTCGCCCATGAAAACGATCGCCCACGAGCAGACGGCCTCTTTTGAGTACGACCTGAGCAGTGCTCTTTTAACCCGGGTGACGACAACCGAAGGCGTTCGCAACTACGTCTATAATCGAGCACAACAACTGCTCGAAGATACCTGGACAGATGCTAACGGTACGAAACTAGCGACTTATTACACCAGCACGTTGCAGGGTCGACAACTTAGCCGAACAACGGTCATCGATAATGTCAGCACCCTCACCACTTACGACTACTACGCCGATGGACGCCTGCTTCGAATGTCGCAGGGGGTGCTCAAGGCTGAATATGTTTACGACGCACTTGGGCGCTTGAGTTACACCACCACTGAGGATACACAGGCTGATAATGTACTGGTCACGACCCTCGAATACGATCAACATGATCTAGAAACCAAACGCACGTTAACGCTCAATAATCAGCCACCACGGGTTATCACGCAAACCTGGGGCATCGGTGGACTACTCGAAACACGTCATCTGGAACATGGCGGCCGCAGCCTGCTCGCTGAACGCTTTAATTATGATGTTCGTGGGCGTTTAATTGAGCACCTGTGCGAAGGCGAAACATTGCCCAAGGACGATTATGGTCAAGGTATTCGTTCGCAGGTCTTCTTGTTTGATGGGCTTGACAACATCACTGAACGACTCACTACTTTCGACGACGACACAACAGACCACGCGATCTTCAGCTATCAAACCCATGACCCCTGTCAGCTTCTGAGCGTCAGCCATGACCATCCGCTCTACGTAGCTGCTGGCAGAGGGTTGTGTGTGTTTACCTATGATGAGGACGGCCACCAACAGAATGACGAATACGGTAATCGCTTGTGCTACGACAGCCAAGGACGCTTGCTGAACGCTAATAACGACAGCACCCTTATTTCCAGTTATCGATACGATGGGCACAACCACCTGATCGCCTCAACACACAAGGGGCAAAGCGAACGCTTGCGAATGTATGAAGCCTATGAGCTGGTAGGGACTTTGCAAGATGAAATACACACCCAATTTTTCCGCGATGCCGATCAGGCCCTCGGCCAGCAGTCAGACGATCCGGAGCAGGTCTTGCTGTATATGTGCGATGCCAACAAAACCGTGATTGCACAAAGCCAAGACCAGGTTGTGAAATCTGCGGTCTACAACGCTTACGGCGATAGTGGCGACTGGTCATTAAGCGGCTTGCTGGCTTTCAACGGCGAGGTGCGTGAGCAGGATACGGGGTGGTACCTGCTGGGAAAAGGCTACCGCGCCTATAACCCTTCACTGATGCGCTTTCATAGCCCGGACTCGTTAAGTCCATTTAGTGCTGGTGGCATTAACCCTTATGTTTATTGCTTGGGAAACCCTATTAAGTTCCGTGATCCTACAGGGCATTTTTCCTACTATGATTCCAATCAATCAAACCCTGCTTTTATAAAGGCGAGGCCTCTTCAGGGTTTCAACTTGACAGATGGGCTGGTCCTTGCGGCCATGATTGGGATTGGCGTATTAATTACTGTCCTTACTGGCGGTACTGCAACCGCCATTTACGTGGGGATAGCAGTGGATGTTGTTGCTACCGGGTTCGGGGTGTGGGGCGCCCATACCAGGGGTGCACTTAGCGAAGGTTTGGGCATGCTGGATACTATTATTGGTTTCTCCCCAGTGCCCCACTCGGCGGGTAAGTCTGCGGTTAAGGAAGCTGTAAGCCCGTTAGCTATAGGCAGGGCAAGCATGTCTAGCAGAGCAAGCATGTCTAGCATGTCTAGCACGTCTAGTTGGGCAAGCATGTCAAGCACAACAAGCACGGAAAGCTCGTTTAGTGCTGTTGAGCGCTCGGTTGTACATGGATACAGGAACGACGCCCTGGGCATGGGCATGGGAGGGGGCAATCCTGTATTCGGAAGGTTTACCATAAACAGACCCAAACTTATTATGCCATCAGGTTCCGCTGCTGCCTCTAATCCCACCCAGCAAGTTCTACCTGATATCACGCCCCCAGTAAGTACTTCTCATCAAACAAGCATTCCCTCCGCTCCGATGAGTCGATCACCTTCACCTTCACCTTCCGTATCCGAAGTACCAAAATGGCCGGAAGTAAACATACCCGAAACGATTCGCAATACAGCGGGCGCTACCCAAAAGACTAATTTTGCTTGGTAAAACTCAGCGCTGCCCAATGCATTCGCAATGAATGCATTGGGTTTTAATCCCCGCCATCTGATTGTTACCCGCTTTTTCTACTCCTGAAATTGAGAGTTCTCTCATATCTGCGCAACATCCGACTCCCTAGCATTGCCCACCGCCGAGACACGCGCTTATAGCGCTATTCCATTAAGTCCCTAAACCGTCACGGCGTATCGAGATCAGGGACATCTTCTTTAATAGGCTCTTAAATATGCGTGCTTTACCCCTTCACCTTTCTATGGGCCTTGCCCTAAGTCTGTTTGGCACATCCGCGTTTGCAACCACCGGTACTATCAGTTTTGAAGGCAAGATCACCAGCAGTACTTGCCCAATTGAAGTGGTTAATCCCGGTGATGGCTCTATCGGGAACCTCGTGAGAATGATCGAAGTAGACGCCAGCCGTTTTACGGCCGTGGACCAGGACCGTGGTGGAAAAGCCTTCAGCCTCCGCCTAAAACCTGGCGCCGGCTGCTCGCTTGACCCCGACACCAATACAGCCACCGTCACCTTCAGTGGCGTGGCCGATGGCGATCATTACGCAATACGCAACGCAGACGAAGACGCTGCAGAAGGTGTGGCGATCGTCATCAAGGACAAGACGAACACTCCCGTTAAAAATGGCGAAGCGTCTGCTGAATACAATCTGAGCTCAACCGACCCGACGGACATGCAATTTACTGCGTTCTATCGCTCAACAGCTGCCGTCGTTAAAGCCGGCCCCGCTTCAGCCGACATCGCCTTCGTGGTGAATATCAACTAACAACTTTTAAGCGCACAGTCTCCCTTTCAAGGGGGCAGAACTGACTAAAAAGCAATAGACCAGGGCGCCTCAGTGCCCTGGTCCAAGGTACTCCCTCATGTTTGTTTCGACCCTAACCCGGCGCAGGCTCAGTTATAGCGTGGCGGCGTTTGTACTTTCATTCCAATCGTTCACAAGCCAAGCAGCCTTGAGTGTCAGCGGCACACGAGTGGTAGTGGAAAGCGATAAACGCAGCGTTTCTATCATCGTGCGCAACCCCAGTGAAAAAACCTACGCAGCACAAGCCTGGGTCAATACCGAGGCTGACGACACCACCACAGCGGTGCCCTTGATTGCATCCCCCCCCCTGTTTCGGCTTGACCCTGGCAAAGATCAACAGGTTCAGATCAACGCCCTGCCTAACACGCTGCCATCGGATCGTGAATCGCTGTTTTATTTCAATGTCCAGGAAATACCTCAGGTAGAACATACGTCTGGCAATGCGCTGAATATCGCAATACGCACTCGTATTAAGCTGTTTTATCGGCCACACACGCTAGAAGGCAGCTCAGTAGCCAAGCTCAAGGATTTGCAATGGTTTATGCGAGAAGTGGACGGAACTACACAACTAATAGTGCGTAACCCCACGCCCTTTCACGTTTCATTCGTTCGCCTTGAGGTGCTTGCCAACGGGAAAAACCACCTCGTGAAAAACCCAGAAATGGCAGCGCCTCTGAGCGAGCGGGCATTTGAACTTGAAGGATTGAAATACCAAGAAGGCATGCAAGTGGTGTTCGCTGCCATCAACGACTACGGCGCTTACACCCAGCCCTTGACCCTTCCCATTCAGGCTGCACGTTAAAGGGCATGCCCCTTGGTGCTCCATCCTAAGGAACATGCTCATGACTTGCACTCTTGAACGAGCGCTCCCTCAGGGCGTGCGCGCCGTTCCACTGTTGACTGCCACCATCGCGATCATCACGATGTTTGAACTTCGGCCCGTAAGAGCACAATCCCTCGAATTTCAATCAGGGTTTATGCGCCAGGACAACACGTACGGTAATGACGCCAGTGCCATGATCCTCAAGTCACTCGCACGAAACAACACGCTCCCACCCGATCGCTATTCGGTCTCGATATATATCAATCAGCACTATTTTGCCCAACGAGAAGTGACCTTCGCGTTAGGCGGCGACAGCCAACAACTGACGCCATGCCTAAGCGCAAATGACTTACAAGAGATGGGCGTCAGGATGCAGACTTTCACGGCAGAGAACGCTAATGAACAGTGCATTGATTTGCCGAGTCTGGTCCCTGGCGCCACCAGTGAAATGGAACCCAGCTCAATGCGCCTGGACATTTCGATCCCTCAAATAGCCATGCGCCGAGACGTTATCGGTTACGTCTCTTCCGATCTGTGGCAAACGGGTATTAATGCAGCGTTCATCAACTATCAACTTTCGGCCCAACAAGGCACTGGGCGTTATATGGGTACACGTACCAATCAGGACATCAATGTGACCAGCGGTTTGAACGTGGGATCGTGGCGTTTTCGCAGCAACCAGTCGTTGCGCACAAACGAAGAGGGGCAACGAGAGTGGGCAAGAGCCTTTACCTACCTGCAGCGAGATCTACCCAATACACACGCCAGTTTGACCCTGGGGGAAACCTTCACGGCGGGCGATGTATTTCGCAGCATGCCCATCAAAGGATTGACCATCAACTCGGACATGGGGATGTTACCTGACGTATTGCAGGGGTACGCACCGATCATTCGAGGTGTGGCCCAGACCCGAGCCAAATTGGAGGTGCTTCAAAACGGTTATCCCATTTATTCGACTTACGTCAGCCCTGGCCCCTATGCGATTGAAGACCTGAGTACAGCCGGAGGTAGCGGAGAACTCGAAATCGTCCTGACCGAAGAAGACGGGCAGGTCTATCGATATACCCAACCTTATGCCAGCATCGGCAATTTATTACGGCAGGGAGTATGGCGATACAGCGCCACTGTGGCGCGATACAACGCCGCTTACGATCTGGAGGATCCACTGTTATGGCAGGGTACCTTAGCGCTTGGCACTCTATGGAACTCAACGTTATACGGCGGCTTACTGGGCAGTGAGCACTACCAGGCAGGCACATTAGGCGTGGCCAGAGATTTTGGGGCCGGTGGCGCTTTTTCGTTCGATGTGACTCACTCCAATGCCGATATCGACTCTGGCGACATACACAGTGTGCAAGGCATGAGTTACGCCATCAAATATGGCAAATCGTTTGCGTCACGGACCAACTTGCGGTTTGCCGGTTATCGCTATTCGACCCAAGGCTATCGAGACTTTGAAGAAGCCCTGCGCCAACGCAACCAGGACACTACTTTCTATGGCAGCCGGCGTAGTCGACTGGAAGCGTCCGTCTCACAAAGTCTGGGAAAACAAAGCTCCATGAGCTTGACTGTTTCGCATCAGGACTATTGGTACAGCAACTACACACAGCGTCAGTTTCAACTTCAATTCAATACCCAGTACAAAGGGGTCAGTTATAACGTGTTCGCCTCTCAAGCGCTAAGCGACCAGCGCAACAACATGGACACAAACCGCATCGTGGGTTTAAGTATTTCCATGCCCCTGGACTTCGGACACTCCACCTCGGCGACCTTTGACGTTCAGAAATTCGGCGAACGTTTAAGCCAGCGAGCCAGTGTAGGCGGTAGCACTGATGAGAATCGGTTAAGTTATCGGGCTTCTGTAAGCCACGATAACGTTCAACAAACTGCTTCTACGTTGACACTGGGCTATCAGGCGCCATTCGCCAGCGTGGGTGCAGGGCTAACCATGGGCCGTGATTACCGTAATGTGAGCATGAACGCTAACGGCGCCGTGCTTTTGCATGCAGACGGTATGGAACTTGGCCCTTACCTGGGTGAAACCATCGGACTGGTAGAAGTTCCGGGTATTTCTGGTGCCGGCGTGGTCAACGCAACCGGTGTGCGCACCAACTCGCGAGGTTTTGCCATCGTCCCCTATTTGCAGCCTTATCGCGTGAACGATCTACAACTGCAAACAGATAATCTGGGGCCTGAAGTTGAAATTGAAAACGGGGCAACCCAGTTAATCCCCCGCAGAGGAGCAGTGGTAAAAGCGACATTTGCCGCCCGTAAGGTCAAGCGCATGATCATTACCAGCCATTCCGCCAATGGCACGCCCCTGCCCTTTGGCGCACGTGTAAGTGATTCAGCCGGAAACGAACTTGGCATGGTCGGCCAGGCTGGCCAGGTTATGCTCAGCAGCGACGCCGACACAAAAAACCTGGAAGTCAGTTGGGGCGATGAAACACATCAGCGCTGCCTGTTAAACATTGACCCTTCAACAATGAAACAGACAGATGGCTATTACCTGCAAACCTTGCAGTGCCAATGACATCAAATGCCAAAGCACCGGTTTATTTGAAAGTAACGCTGACCGGATCGGAGCACACATGAAACGTTTAATTATCGGGCTGATCAGTCTTGGACTAATCAGCTATTGGCAAACCGGCTTGGCAAATACCTGCTTTTGGGAGCCCGGCAGGCCCCCCGGCCCTCAGCTATACCGACAAGACATGGGCAGTGTTTATATTCCTCGAGACGCAGGGATCGGCAGCATTATTGGGGAATTTAAAAAGTATGGGACCGCCTCTGATGAAAACAATGCCCAATTAAGATGCACGAATGATGGCAGTGTTACCCTGGACTTCAGTATTAATGCGGTAAGAGCCATCTCGCCTGTTTTGCTGCCGCCAGTCAACGGAGAGGATGTCAATGGCAAGGTCATTGAAACCAATATCAGCGGCGTAGGGGCTTATATACAGCTGGGCTTTCCTTTTTCAGGAGGTGCAACTAACGCATTTACACCGATGGGCCCGCCTGTCATACCTTTTACAGCCATTCACAACCAACGAATGTCAGTCGTGTTCAACCTGACCAGACTGATTACCCGTGTCACATTGATCAAGACTGGCGACATTACACCAGGCCCGCAACCTTTGGATGGTGGAACCTTGGCAACGTCGAGCCTGACCGGGGTCGGAAAAGGGTTTGATTTTGGTATAAGCGGCACTGTCATACAAGCGCAATGCAGTGTCTCCGCTACCGCGGTAAGTGCAGATCCAGTCGACCTTAAAGAATGGGACATCGCTGATTTTAAAGGGCCTGATACCGGCACAACCCCAGTGCCTTTTTCCATTACCCTGGAAAATTGTATTGCGGACCCGGAGAACAACAATATCGCCACCGCTCATATACGCCTCGATGGCGCTAAAGATTCAGTTCCCATCGACTCGGCAAAAGGCCTATTTAGCCTCAGCGCTGATTCCGACGCGCGGGGTGTCGGCATACAAGTGCTGACACGTGATGGAATAACACCTTTTGAACTCGAAAAAGAAATCCCCGTTGTGGCGATCAGCCCAGGCAATGTAGTACTGGACTTTAAAGCGCGACTGTATCAAACAGAGCCCACCTCAGAGGTAAAGCCTGGTATAGCCAAAGGCGCACTGGCCTTTACCATTACCTACAAATAAAAGACGGCCCCAAGAGGGGCCGTTCAAAACCATCATTAGGTTAAGATCTGAAGTTTTGACCTCGGACTGCCCTCTTCCGTCATCCAGGTTTCTTTACCATCAAAACTAAAACTGGTAATAACTGTAAGCTCGCTGGGTATTTTAAATGGGCTCAAGTCTGCCTTGACAATCAAGTCAGTTATAGATCCTTCATCGATCCACTTCTGAGTGACTTCAAAATCGTTTAATATCGGCAACGTAATATCCGCAACTCCTGGAGCGGCCGGAACACCTCTCCCATAAATCTTCACCCACTGCCCAGGCTGAATCAAAAACCAACGCATCAACAGTGTTACCTTCAGGCCGGCAGCCGGAAAGTTTGACATACTTACTTGCGGGAATTCACAGTAGCCATACTGCATCGATTCACGCGGTATCATGGTCATATTGACAGTCAATACACCTGAAGTGATGACATCACCTACAACCGGCTTGACCTGGTAGGTAACAACGATCGATTTGCCCATATGCTGAGGCATATAGTCTGACGTGACGCTTAACTTTCTGTCTTCGGGCATACTTGAAAATTCGCCCAGGAAATACCCGGCCTTACCTTCCACACCCCATGACACCCTTATCTTTTCTCCTTCATATAAAACCACTGAGGCAGGTATGTCGACAGTAATGCCCTCATCGGCGTTAAAAGGGTCCAACGAGCTTGTAGAGCCATTGCCACTGGCCTGAAGCACTGTTGGATGGGGAAAGTCGCGGGGAATGGGTGAGGCCTGCACAAACAGCTCAATAGGGTCCGACGCCAGGCTCGGGTTACCGGCACGGTCCTGGATTTGATAATAGGCAAAGCGTTTGCCATCGCTGCTGTCGCGGATCATGTCTCCGGTAAACGTTAACTGCGGCAACGCTCCATTAATATGATCTATCTCCAACGTAAGTGTACCCACCTCCTCAACATCGGAATCAGATGAACCCCAATACCAGGTAATAACATCCCCCACCTTTTTATCGGTGTAGGCCGGCAGGGTGGCTAACACTTGATCGTTGTTGAGCGGATTTTCCAGATAGGCCGCTGTGATGCTGTAGGGGGGGCTTACTTCAGGGGGAAAAATCAAGGTGCTGTTTGTGGCTAGAAGGGGCTCAGTTTTATCAATGGTGATGGTATATAAATCGGATGTGTCCGATACATTTTCAAAATTAGTCATGACAAAACCGAGCTTATGCTCGCCTTCCGGTAATTTATTCGCGCCAATCTCAATATAATAATCGCTCTCATCCATGGGCAACTCCCACTCTCTTGTTTCGATTATATTTTTTTTATCATCCAAAAAAACCTCAACGCGCTCGCGTCCTGAAACACTCGGCGGAGTGTCATACCAAGGTTTAAACTCGACCCTCAGCGGCTTATTTACATCACTCCAGGCAGAACGGTGCAACAAATTAATTTCACCATACTTTATATCGGTGAGAGGTGCGGGATTTGTCCAGGGCGCTGTCATATTGCGTGATAATAGACTTAATTTTTCAGAATGCATTTTATATCTCCGTAACGAAAACTCACCCACTACGGGCATAGAGGGCCCCGGATAACACCCTGTGCCTACAACAAAAATGCCGGAGTGAACTCCGGCATTTCTACCCTTACATCAAGGACTACCAGAGGTAGCGCAAGCCCACATTGGCGCCCCAGGGCTGTTCAATTTTGTCGCCATTGCTGTAATCGAAATCGGCGTGCAGCGAGACTTTGTCGGTCAGCGTCATGGCCACACCGGCACCCAACTCCCCACGGGAGCCAGACAGGTCGTTATTAAAGGTGTAATCGTTAACTTCAACTTTGTTGTTGTTGGCAAACTCATGCACATACGCAGCGCGCACATAGGGTTGCAGTGTTTTGCCCGCACCGAGGTTGAAGTTTTTCCCCGCTGTGGCACCGGCTTTGGCCAGTAACGAATGCGTGCGGCTGCCTTCAGCGGCCAAGCCATTGTTCAGGTCGTAGTCTTTACCTTGAATCACCACACCCGACACTTGCGCATAGGGTTCAACGAAGTAATCATCGGCCAACTTGATATGACGGCCGAACTCCAGAGAAGCACCAGTGCCATAGTTGTTGTATTTGCCTTTGGTTTTATCACCCCCCGTCAGCTCTACATCGGATGAGTTCTGGAAGCGGTTGAACTTGAGCACGCCGTCAAAGTAATAACCGCTCTGCTCGTCCAGCCAAGTGGTGTAGGCACCCATGTAGTAACTGTTGACAGTGCCACTGGTACCCCGGCTCAAGTCCAGATCAGACTTGCTGTAACCACCCAACACGCCCACTATCCACTGACCGTCGCCCACCGGCAAAGGCGCATCCGCACCAAACGACAGGCCTTGTTGCACTTGCTGATAAGCCACACCAGAACTGGCACTCACATCAAACTTGTTGCCGTAGGCGCGCATCCAGCCACCCGCTTTGTCCGCGTTCGTGCGCAGCTCACCCATGCGGCTACGCAACGTGCTCAGTTCGCCGTACCACACGGTAGGCGCGGTGTTGAACAAGGCCAGTACCGACCGTGTGCCAGGGCTGATCACCTTGCTGCTGGTGTCCAAAAACCAGTCTTGCTGATTACCAGCATGCTGGGTCAAATCGTAATCGAAAGCCCCGAGGCTGACGCCACCGCCCACCAAAGCAAAAGAGGCATCGCCTGAAGCAATATGCACCACTGGCGTCGAGCCCGCAGCCACAGGTTCTGTGCCCATACTGTCAAGCTTGATCGAATGGTTGCCGGTCGCGGTGCCGGTCACTGTTAAGGTATTGACCAAGCCTTGGGTGAAGTCGTTGTACATGTAGAACGTGCCACCGGCGCCGGACAGATTTTCTACCTTCAAGGTGTAGAACTCCCCCGGCTTACCGAACTGCACACCGCCGTCATTAAGCGAGAGATTCTGAACACTCTCGTTACCCACTATCACCCAGCGGGCATTGCTGTTGACACCCAAGTTCTGCACGTTTTCCAGATGCCCGGTCAGCGTCGCAGAGTCTTCGAGCAGCACATTAGCGGTACTCGTACCGTCCGCAATGATGTCGCCTACCAACTGGGTATTACTGCCCCCAACACGCAAGTTACCTTCGGCGCCCTTTCGAACGTCCATTAAATACCCGTCGGGGGCGACGGACAGTTGGGCACCATTGAGCACTGAAATATTGGCCGTGGTTGGCCCCAGCCCCAAGGTATCGACCACAATGGCTGAACCGCCGCTGCTATGAACCGTAGTACCGTTCAGGACCAGTGTGGCGTTTGAAGCAACAAGATCGCCACCGATCTTAATTGCGTCCCCATTGCCGGTGATGGAACCCCCTATGGCCGTGACCTTACCGGAAAAGAGCGACAAACCAAGAGAATCGCTTCCCGTACCCGCCACCGTCGTCCTCACGAGCGTCAAGTCACCGGTGCCATTGACCGTTGCACCGGTCGTACCACCGCTAATTATGCTGTCAGTCACCGTTGCAACCGAGCCCAGATCAGCGCCACCACGACTCAGCGCTAAACCTGTCCGATCACTGGCAATGTTACTGCCGGTAATATCTGCCCGGCCACCTAGAAGCCATACACCATTAGCACCCGTGGCCTGCACGGTACTGTTATTGAGGTTCAAGGTTGAATTATTCACCTTGATATCGCGGGTCACGGCCCCCTCGGTATTCAAGGTCGAGTCACCGTTCAACACGTAGTTATCAGCGGCAGTTGTACTGTCAATAGAAAGAATCTCACCCGGATTCAGAACCCTCGCATACCCCGCCTCAGCGACGAACATTAAGGGAGCAATAGACAGCAACCTCAGCGCACGAAACAAAGGATGCAACTTCAACACTTTGACAGACATATACGTTCCCTTTGGGACTGCTTACAGAAAAGCCGCGAAGACTAAAGAGCAAACACCAAGCAGTCTGTAGGGCATTTCTGAAAGACATTGCAAGAAAGAAGACCGTTTTCAGCGAGAACGGGGAATAGCCCCGGTCTCTTGACGGCAGGGCCATTACGCTTGCGTGCTCAAAAGGCTATTTATCTGGAATGTCACAGGTCCCCTCACCCTGTGCCAACGAAACTGGCGTGGTGGTGACAGGGGTGTCCACAGGTTTCCCTACAATGGTGTAAGTCACCTCCCCCAATCCAATCTGGTTGTTTTTTTCCCACGCGGGCAGTACATGCGTGGCGTAAGGCTCAATGAGCCAGACAATCCCGTTGTCCGCCTGTTCTTGGCTGATATCAGTAAACGTGTACTCTTTTGTGGCTCCAGGTTGTTCGACCGGAGTCGTAAAGTTCTTAAACGCCTTCCAGGTGACGGCCACATCATCGCCTGCCTTCAACTGCCCGCTCGGCGGAATCAAAAACTCCACGCCATATTCTGTGCCTGCCTCATTCCAGCGCAAGGAGGCACAACTCAATCGACCATTTGCATTGAGGTGCTGAGGTTGGGCCTGCGGTAAACGAAATTTCAGGAAGCTAATATCGACCTCTGCCCGGTCTTTAGGCACCTGCGGTTCTGCATGCAGCGCGTTGGTCAGTTGATACCAAACCGGCATTTCGGTGCTGGGGCCCTGGCTGCGAATCTCATCCCAATTATCAAGTTCGATTTCGATAATCGTCCCCACCGGCTCGTTAACGACGTCAATGGGACGAGGGGCCCCGATGAGCGTTCCGTTCCAGACCACTTGATAAATGTCACCGTCAACCACTGGGGCAACCAGCGTGATCTTCACTTTCACGGTCTTGTTTTCGTCAGCTTCGATCAGTACATCGTCTTGATCGGATTCGCCCACTACAGTGGCCTTTGGCAGGCCTGGGTTTTCCGGTTCTGGTTCCGGGTTTACCGGCCCAGGGGCAGAAAAGTTGCATTTAATCGTTTCAGAATCTGAAGGAAACCGTTCCACACCCCGCACGATCGTATAAGAAACGGGTGTGTCCTTAGCGCCTATGGTACTTAAACCGTATTGCGCCCAGAGGGTGGTCCACGGAACTTCAATTTTTGTCCCGCTCTGCGGGTTACTGCCCACCGGTGTAGGCAGCAACATTTCCTGCGTATCCCACTTAACCAGAATACCGTCGGTGGCTTTGCCATTGGTCACATAAGGCACCGTCACTTCAACGCTGTCCCCTTCGATGTCCGAACGAAGCAACTCACCGCCTGAGGGGTCCGCTACCGTGGGCTTATCGGTTGAAACAGCAGGCAAAGGCCCGAGCGCGACGGACATCAGTTCATAGTCAGACAGGTTGGTGTTACCGGCCTTGTCGATCAGCACATAGCCACCGCAGCACAGACCATCGCCAGCATCGATAAAGCGCTGTTTGGGAATTCGCACCGTGCCCCCCCCGGGGGCAATGTCCTGCGGACCAATCAAATCTATATCGCCAGGCTCTGTTGGCAGTGCGCCCTTTATCCAACCGAACGCTACTCGAACGTCGGCTTGATCGCCCGTCCATGCAGGAATGGTCACATCCAGAAAGTCATTAGTTCCAAACGTTGCATCCGTGATGGGCAACGTAAGGGTCCCAAAATCCATCTTTTTCGGTGGATTTGCACCATTCGGCGGTATCTTGTCGATCAGGATGCGAACTCTATCCGAGTCAACCGCATCTTCTTCAAAGTTAATATGTTGATATCGGAGATCGAAGGGCCCTTCATTCTTTTCATCCCGCAAAAAAGTGCTGGGGATCGTGAAAACCAACGGCACCCAAGGGGCGCCCCCTACCCAAGTGTGCTCTTGAAAGAGCGTCCAAGTGTCACTCCCCGCGTGCGCCCATTCCAGCCTAAAATACTCAGTGTAAGTCTCTGGTGGCACTCCCCCTCCCCATGTCGTAATCGTGACGGTTTGATCCCCTCTTTCAAGCACTTCCTTCGAAATAAGCCCAGTGGTCGCGTCCATCACAATATGCGACACATCCGGACTCTGAATTGCGAACGGCGTCCCCCCACCCGATATGCCTTTATTAGCACTAAACGTCTGATCTTTTTTATCTGAACCCGCCATGTTGTCGTTCTCCGTGTTCACTGGGTATCGCCAAGAGTTGTCCATGGCGCTTGAGTTAAAAAAGCAGACCGATGTCCGGCGGGCATTGCGTTTGCCTCAACGTACTGCGGTTAAACTTATTTAGCGCTTATTTAAACAGTCGCGAAACTGTCAGATCTGATAGGTAGTTATACATACAGCCTTCTGCGCCAAGGCCCTTAAAATCAGCCATTTCGTACGACGCATCGCTTTCAATCATACGAATTTTCCGAGAAAATCCTGCGCGCTTGCGCCACTGACATTCGGGGGCTAGTCTCGGCCCATCGCTGCACATTCAGCGATCGGGTTTAGTCGCCCGGTTAGTCATCTGGCGCATAAGCGCCACCTTTCGCGAGGCGCTTTTTTTCGGCCTCCGCTTTATGGTGGCCGTGCGCAGGGCGCCTTCGGGCGCGCCGGTTTTTCCAGATGCACCGGTCGACTAACCTGCGTACGGCTGCCACCCATTCGTTTAGTCGCGATCCGTGGCAGCTCCTTTGAATGCACCTGGAGTTGACCATGAAAAAGATTGTCCCCGATCCGCCCGCTTCACCCCTGCACGACGCTGCGCAGAGCGACCCACTGTTGCTGGACCGTGCCGCCGCCGATCGCGCCCTCGACTACTACCTGCACGGCCCTAAGCCTGCTTGCCCCGTGGTTGCGGCCACGTACGACATCCCCGACAGTGTCAATTTAGAAGCGGCTTTGGCCCAAGCGTCAGACTTGTTGCGCTGCGCGGGCGCTTCGGCGAGTGAGGTGGGGAATGGCATGCACGGCGCCGCGCGCGACCTGGTGTTGTCGGTAGGGCATTTAGTTGAGTTGGCCAAAGCCTATGTCGACAAATCGCTGGACGGCCTGACAACCCACTGACGCCGCACGCGCCTGAGTGCAAGCAGGCGCGTTTAGACACCCTCCTGTGAGCGAGCTTGCTCGCGATCGTTTGATCTTGGGTTACGACATGGCCTCGCCAGCGTCTACCACCGCTACACGCCGATACCTAAAAAGCCCACCAGCGCCTCACGCTGGGCCAGTGCATCCTTGCGGCCCAGTTCAATCAACTCGCTGCAATACCCCGCTTCGAACAGCAAATAACTCAACACCCCCGCGCCACTGGTTTTGGTCGCGCCCGGCCCGCGTAAAAACAGGCGCAAGGCCGCAGGCAATTCATGGCGGTGCCGTGAGGCAATTTCATCAATGGGCTGGCTGGGCGCAATGACCAGCACTTCAACCGGCGCCAACCCCAAACGCTCGTGGTGGCCGGGCAGTAAGCGGCTGAAGTGGTTCAGGCGCTCCAGCAGTTCAAGGTCGCTTTCAAGGCTGTCAATGAAGGTGCTGTTGAGCATGTGCCCGCCAATTTGCGCCAACGTGGGTTGTTGCACGTTGTAGTGACGCTGCTGGTCAGTGATCGGCGCCGGGCCGCGCGGGTTGCCGCTGACCCCGACCACCAGCACCCGATTCGCGCCCAGGTGCAGCGCCGGGCTGATCGGCGCCGATTGCCGCACGGCACCATCGCCGAAGTATTCTTCGCCAATTTTGATCGGGGCAAACAGCAGCGGGATGGCAGAGCTGGCCAGCAGGTGCTCAACGCTCAAGGCAGTGGGCAAGCCGATCCGCCGATGACGCAACCAGCCATCAATGGTGCCGGTGCCTTGGTAAAAGGTCACGGCTTGCGCCGATGAATAACCAAAGGCGGTCACGGCCACCGCTCGCAGTTGCTGCGCCGCAATGGCTTGGTCAATACCGGCAAAGTCGATTTTATCGGTGAGTAAATCGCGCAAGGGCGAGCTGTTTAGCAGTGCAACAGGAACATGTGCGCCCAACCCCAGGAGGCTGTGACCCAAGAAGCGGCTGGCCTGGCGTATCACTCCCAACCAGTCGCTGCGCAATACCCGCTGGCTTTGGAAACTCTGCCAGAACGCCGTCAAGTGTTCGACCGCACCGGCAAAGTCAGTGGCGCGGCTGGCGAGGCTGACGGCATTGATCGCCCCGGCCGAGGTGCCGACGATCACGGGGAACGGATTAGGCGCCCCCGCAGGCAGCAATTGGGCAATCGCCGCCAACACCCCGACCTGATAGGCGGCTCGGGCGCCGCCGCCAGACAGAATCAGCCCAGTGACCGGTTCTGCGGTGTTCATTGCGCGCCCTTGGGTGAAGTCGTATCACCGCCGCTTGTCGTACAGCTTGGGCTCACCTGGCGGGCGGGTCTTGAAGCGGCGATGCGCCCACAGGTATTGCTCGGGGCATTCACGTATCGCCCGTTCGACCCATTGATTGATTCGCAGGCAGTCCGCCTCATCGCTTTCTCCGGGGAAATCGTCCAGCGGCGGATGAATCACAAGTTTGTAACCACTGCCATCCGCCAGTCTCTGTTGAGTAAAGGGCACAACCTGCGCTTTGCCCAGCCTGGCGAATTTGCTGGTGGCGGTGACGGTGGCCGCCTGAATGCCGAACAACGGCACAAAAATGCTTTGCTTGGCGCCGTAGTCTTGATCGGGTGCGTACCAGATTGCGCGCCCCGAACGCAGCAACTTGAGCATACCGCGCACGTCATCGCGTTCTACCGCCAGCGAATCCAGGTTGTGCCGCTCGCGGCCGCGACGCTGAATAAAGTCGAACAGCGGATTTTTGTGCTCGCGGTACATGCCGTCAATGGTGTGCTGTTGGCCGAGCAAAGCCGCGCCAATTTCCAGGGTGGTGAAGTGGAACGCCATCAAAATAACGCCCTTGCCTTCGCGCTGTGCCTGTTTAAGGTGCTCAAGCCCTTCAACGTGGGCCAGTTTGGCCAGACGCGGCTTGGACCACCACCAACTCATGGCCATCTCGAAAAAGGCGATGCCGGTTGAGGCGAAGTTTTGCTTGAGCAGCCTGTTGCGCTCGGCGGCGGTTTTTTCAGGAAAACACAGCTCAAGATTACGCGCCGCAATCCGCCGCCGATCACCGGCCACCCGGTACATCAGCGAGCCCAGCAAACGACCGATACCCAACTGCCACTTATAAGGCAACTGAACCACCAGCCACAGTACGCCCAGCCCTAACCAAAGCAGCCAAAAGCGCGGATGAATAAAAGCAGCACGAAATTGCGGGCGATCCATGAATGATTCCGGACAGACACTAGGGGCCGGGCATTCTACATCGTTAGACCCGGCTTGCGGCTCGCGGGCGTTCTCGTTATAAGTCTCTGCACTTTAAGTGACAAGCCGCGTTAACCGACCATGAGCCAAACCGAATCGCAAGACCAAGCCCCAGTGTTCCAGCTTAAGGGCAGTATGCTCGCCATTACGGTGCTGGAACTGGCCAGAAACAACCTTGAAGCCCTCGACCGCCAACTGGCAGCCAAGGTGGCCCAAGCGCCTAATTTTTTCAGTAATACCCCGTTGGTGCTGGCGCTCGACAAGTTGCCTGCGGGGGCTGGCGCCATCGATTTGCCGGGGCTGATGCGTGTGTGCCGCCAACATGGCCTGCGCACCCTGGCCATTCGCGCTAATCGAATCGAAGACATCGCTGCGGCCATCGCCATCGACTTGCCGGTGCTGCCGCCTTCGGGTGCCCGCGAGCGACTGATTGAACCGCCAGTCGAAGTGATGCCAGCGCCCCAAAAGCCGGAAAAACCGCCTGAGCCAACCCTTCGGCCGACGAAGATCATCACCAGCCCGGTCCGTGGTGGCCAAATGGTGTATGCCGAAGGCAGTGACCTGGTGGTCATCTCTTCTGTCAGCCCCGGTGCGGAACTTATGGCCGATGGCAACATCCATGTGTACGGGCCAATGCGTGGCCGCGCACTGGCCGGACACAAAGGGAATACCAAGGCACGGATTTTCTGCCAGCAACTGAGTGCCGAACTGGTGTCCATTGCCGGCAAGTACAAAGTGTCTGAAGACCTGCGACGCGATCCTTTATGGGGCGCCGGGGTCCAAATCAGTCTGTCAAGTGACATGTTGAACATCACCCGTCTTTAACGGATACTCTCGCCATTTTCCAACCATCTCAAAACATAGAGAACACAGGCTGATTCTTGTAGGAAATCATTTTTCAGCCAGCGTTTAGGCTGTGTAGGCCTAAGCTGGAAGATGACCGCAAAAACTGTGCATCTGCTGTCGTTTATTTAGAGATGTTATTCAGGGACTAAAAAGTCCTTTTTTCTTAGGGGTGAAGCACCTTGGCCAAGATTCTAGTGGTTACATCCGGCAAGGGTGGTGTGGGTAAGACCACCACCAGCGCCGCTATCGGTACTGGCCTCGCGTTGCGCGGCCACAAAACAGTCATCGTCGACTTCGACGTTGGCTTGCGTAACCTTGACTTGATCATGGGCTGCGAGCGTCGTGTGGTGTATGACTTCGTCAACGTGGTCAATGGCGAAGCCAACCTGCAACAGGCCCTGATCAAAGACAAGCGCCTTGAAAACTTGTACGTACTGGCCGCCAGCCAGACCCGCGACAAGGATGCACTGACCAAAGAAGGTGTCGAAAAAGTTCTGATGGAACTTAAAGAGACCTTTGAATACGTGGTCTGCGACTCCCCGGCCGGTATCGAGACCGGTGCTCACCTGGCCATGTACTTCGCGGATGAAGCGATTGTTGTGACCAACCCGGAAGTGTCTTCGGTACGTGACTCGGATCGCATGCTGGGCCTGCTGGCCAGCAAATCGCGCCGCGCAGAAAAGGGCGAAGAACCGATCAAGGAACACTTGCTGCTGACCCGCTATAACCCGGATCGCGTGAGCAAGGGTGAAATGCTGGGCGTTGAAGACGTCAAGGAAATCCTGGCGGTAACGCTGCTGGGAGTGATCCCGGAATCCCAGGCGGTACTCAAGGCTTCCAACCAAGGCGTGCCGGTGATCCTTGATGATCAGAGTGACGCTGGCCAGGCCTACGGCGATGCAGTTGATCGCTTGCTGGGCAAAACCGTGGAGCATCGGTTCCTCGATGTACAGAAGAAGGGATTCTTCGAGCGCCTGTTTGGAGGCAACTAAACAATGAACATTTTTGACTTCTTTCGTACCCGCAAAACGCCAACCACCGCGTCGGTCGCGAAAGAGCGTCTACAGATCATCGTGGCGCACGAGCGCGGCCAACGCAGCACCCCGGACTACTTGCCAGCCCTGCAAAAAGAGCTGGTTGAGGTGATCCGCAAATACGTCAACATCGGCGATGATCAAGTCCAGATCGCCCTTGAAAACGAGGGAAGCTGCTCGATTCTGGAACTCAACATCACCTTGCCAGATCGTTAACCGATCCGGCTGAAACCACGGCGGCCTGGAGGTCTCTCTGCACAGGGGGATCTCCAGGCCGCCGTTGGCGTTTGTTAAGAGGCTGTTTTAATGCCGTTGTCGAACATTCACATCATCCATCAGGACGCGGGCGTTCTGGTCGTCAACAAACCGACCTTACTGCTGTCAGTGCCGGGCCGGGCCGAAGACAACAAAGACTGCCTGATTACCCGCCTGCAAGAAAACGGCTACCCCGAGGCGCGCATCGTGCACCGCCTGGATTGGGAAACCTCGGGGATCATCCTACTGGCCCGCGATGCGGACACGCACCGCGAACTGTCGCGTCAGTTTCATGACCGTGAAACCGAAAAGGCCTATACCGCACTCGCGTGGGGCCAGCCGGAACTGGACAGCGGCAGCATCGACTTGCCACTGCGCTACGACCCGCCGACCAAACCTCGGCACGTCGTCGACCACGAATTCGGTAAAAACGCGCTGACCTTCTGGAAAGTGCTGGAACGTTGCGCCGATTACTGCCGGGTTGAGCTGACCCCGATTACCGGGCGTTCGCACCAGTTGCGCGTACACATGTTGTCCATTGGCCACCCATTGCTGGGCGATGGCCTTTACGCGCACCCGCAGGCTTTGGCGGCCTACCCGCGTTTATGCCTGCACGCCAGCATGCTCAGCTTCACCCACCCGCAGACTGGCGAACGCCTGCGCTTCGAGTGCCCCGCCCCGTTCTAAAGACTGACGCCCTTCTGTAGGAGCGAGCTTGCTCGCGATCTTTTGATCTTAAAAGCTCGCGAGCAAGCTCGCTCCTACAAGGGGTTTGCATGTTTTTGCTGGTCAAATTTTGTGATCAATGCGCTAAACTCGCGGCCTTGCTGTCTGGAGTAACTTATGCGCGAAGAGCTGAACCAAGGCCTGATCGACTTTCTCAAGGCCTCCCCTACCCCGTTTCATGCCACTGCCAGCCTTGTTCAACGTCTGGAGGCCGCCGGTTATCAGCGTCTTGATGAACGCGAAACCTGGCACACCGAAGCCAACGGTCGCTACTACGTCACCCGCAATGACTCCTCCATTGTTGCCTTCAAGCTGGGCCGTCATTCGCCTCTGCACGCAGGTATCCGCATGGTCGGCGCTCATACAGACAGCCCCTGCCTGCGGGTCAAGCCTCAACCTGAATTGCAACGCCAGGGCTTTTGGCAGTTGGGCGTGGAAGTCTACGGCGGCGCTCTGCTCGCCCCCTGGTTTGACCGCGACCTGTCACTCGCCGGGCGTGTCACCTTCCGCCGCGACGGCAAGGTTGAAAGCCAACTGATCGACTTCAGGGCGCCAATCGCGACCATTCCCAACCTGGCCATCCACCTTAACCGTGGCGCCAATGAAGGCTGGGCGATTAATCCGCAGAACGAACTGCCGCCGATCCTGGCGCAGGTCGCGGGCGATGAGCGTGTGGATTTTCGTGCATTGCTCACCGACCAGTTGGCACGCGAGCACGGGCTCAACGCTGACGTGGTACTCGACTATGAGCTGAGCTTCTACGACACCCAAAGTGCCGCCGTCATCGGCCTCAACGGCGACTTCATTGCCGGTGCGCGCCTCGACAACTTGCTGTCGTGCTACGCGGGCCTGCAGGCGCTGCTCAACGCCGACACCGAAGAAACCTGCCTGCTGGTCGCCAATGACCACGAAGAAGTCGGCTCGTGCTCGGCTTGCGGTGCCGATGGCCCGATGCTGGAGCAGATCCTGCAACGTGTGTTGCCCGAGGGCGACGAGTTTGTGCGCACGATTCAAAAGTCGCTGCTGGTCTCGGCCGACAACGCGCACGGCGTACACCCAAACTACGCCGACAAGCACGACGCCAACCACGGCCCCAAACTCAATGCCGGGCCAGTGATCAAGGTCAACAGCAACCAGCGCTACGCCACCAACAGCGAAACCGCCGGCTTCTTCCGTCATCTGTGCATGGCGGTCGAAGTGCCGGTGCAAAGCTTTGTGGTGCGCAGCGACATGGGGTGTGGCTCCACCATCGGCCCGATTACCGCCAGCCACCTGGGAGTGCGCACGGTCGATATCGGCCTGCCGACATTCGCCATGCACTCGATTCGCGAACTGGCTGGCAGCCATGACCTGGCGCACCTGGTGAAGGTACTGAGCGCGTTCTACGCCAGTCACGAACTGCCGTAAGCGAACTGACCAAAACCTGTGGGAGCGGGTTTGCTCGCGATACTGTCAGTGTGGTTTTTTTGACACACCGCGCCGTTTGAATCGCGAGCAGGCTCGCTCCCACAAATGCGCTGGGCGCCGGTTACAGCTCTTTTTGATACACATCACCCCACATCTGCGCAAAGCGACCTAGACTTGGGGCATTCATTTGCTCAGGTCTATAACCATGTTCGAAACGCAAGCGTTCCACTCCATGATGATCCCCATTGTTTGCGGCATGTTGCTGCTGACTATTGGCTTCAACTTTCGCGAGCGCAAAGTTGGCGTATTGTCGATATGGTTTGGGATGTTGCTGATTTTCGGCACCATCGTTTTCAAAATTCTCGCCAAGCTAAACGAATAAACCGTGCGGATTGACTGTGCTGCTGCGCGATCACTTATTTATAAGTAACAAGAAATGAATGATCGCCAGGCCTAGGGTCTGTTCCCGTTTCATTGCAGCCGCGACGAAAGCCCACGTGGACTTTCGTCCCTTCGGGTCGCGTATCAAATTTAGCCAGGCTGTGTTGCAAAGCTTGGGAAGGGAACAACCATTGCCTTCGCTCTGCGCCTTGCGTGGCTAAATTTGACCCAGCGACGCGACTTGCAGTGAAACGGGAACAGACCCTAGCGTACACTCGGTCAATCCGTAATTTTTGAGGTTGATCGCCTAGTGTTTCTTCGTCTCTTTGCCCTGCCCCACTGCCTGCTGATTGGCTTGCTGACCCTCCTGTCTCTGACTTCGGCCCAGGCCGCAGGTATCACCAGCCTGCTGGGCAGCTCAGACAAAACCCAGGTGCAACCGAGCGAGCCGTTAGGCCAATCGTTGGACGAGGTGATCAAAAACCTGGAGAGCGAGCAGCAACGCAGCAAGCTGCTGACCGATCTTAAAAAGCTTCGTGACGCGACCAAAAAAGCCCAGCCCGAAGCTGAAATCGGTGTACTGGGCCTGATTGGCAGCACCCTCGCCGACCTCGAAAAACAGTTTTCCGGCAGCGACAGCCCGTCCTCGCGCTGGACCACCGAAATCGAACAAGCCAAAGATGAGCTGGTGGCCTTGATGCTCCCGGCCAATGAATGGGTGCCCATCATTTTCGCCTTTGCGCTGATCATCATGGTCTGGAGCCTTCTGGCCGCGCTGCTGATTTGGATCAGCCACCGTGTGCGCCTGCGCTTTGGACTCAGTGAAGAACTGCCGCAACACCCCAAAGCCGTCGATATGCTGCGCTTTGCCTTGCGCAAACTGGGGCCCTGGCTGGTGGCCCTGGTGATCACGGTGTACATGAGCTACGCCTTGCCATCGTCACTGGGCAAAGACCTCGCCATGGTGCTGGCCTATGCATTGGTGATCGGCACGTGCTTTTCAGCCACCTGTGTCATTCTGTTTTCGTTGCTCGACGGGCCGCATCGCCATCGGGCCCTGCATATTCTGCGGCATCAGGCGTTTCGCCCCCTGTGGTGGATCGGCAGCTTCGCCGCCTTTGGTGAAGCGTTAAGCGACCCGCGACTGGTCGCCACCCTGGGCGTACACCTGGCGCACACGGCTGCCACCTTCGCCAATGTGATGGCCGCGTTGTCGACGGGGCTGTTTATCATCCGCTTCCGTCGCCCCATCGCGCACCTGATCCGCAACCAGCCACTGTCACGCCGCCTCACGCGCCGCGCCTTGAGCGACAGCATCGATATTCTCGGCACCTATTGGTACATCGCGGCGCTGATTCTGGTGGGCATTTCACTGTTCGCCACCTTCCTCTCGGCGGGCGACACCAGCACCGCCTTACGTCAGTCACTGATCTGCGCAGTGTTGGTCGTGTTGTGCATGGTGATCAACGGGCTGGTGCGCCGCCATTCACAAAAACCGCAACGCGGCCCTAAGCGCCACGCGCTGTATTCCGAACGACTCAAGAGCTTTGTCTACACCTTGGCGCACCTGGTGGTCTGGCTCGTATTCATCGAACTCGGGTTGCGGGTCTGGGGCTTGTCGCTGATCACCTTTACCGAAGGCGATGGGCATGAAATCAGCGTCAAACTGTTTGGGCTGGCCGGCACCTTGCTGTTTGCCTGGCTGCTCTGGATTCTGGCCGACACCGCCATCCATCATGCCTTGACCCGTTCACGCAAAGGCGTGGCCAACGCCCGCGCACAAACCATGATGCCGCTGATTCGCAACGTACTGTTTGCGACCATTTTCATCATCGCGCTGATTGTCGCCCTGGCGAACATGGGCATGAACGTGACGCCCCTGCTGGCCGGTGCCGGTGTGATCGGTCTGGCCATTGGTTTCGGTGCCCAGTCACTGGTTGCTGACTTGATCACCGGCCTGTTCATCATTATCGAAGACTCGCTGGCCATCGACGATTACGTGGATGTCGGCGGGCACTTGGGGACGGTTGAAGGCCTGACAATTCGCACTGTGCGCCTGCGCGACATTGACGGCATCGTGCACACGATTCCGTTCAGCGAAATCAAAAGCATCAAAAACTATTCCCGAGAGTTCGGCTACGCGATTTTCCGCGTGGCGATCCCCTACAACATGGAAATCGACGACGCGATCAAATTGATGCGTGATGTGGGGCAGAAGATGCGCACCGACCCGTTACAACGCCGCAACATCTGGTCGCCACTGGAGATCCAGGGGGTAGAAAGTTTTGAGTCGGGCAGCGCGATTTTGCGCGCACGCTTCAAGACCGCGCCCATCAAACAGTGGGAAGTGTCGCGGGCGTTCAACCTGTCGCTCAAACGCCATCTGGACGAAGCCGGGCTGGACCTGGCCACGCCGCGCCTCAGCGTGCAAGTGGTGACGGCAGGTAGCGGGGCGTTGCACAAGGCGTAATCCAAAGCCCAAAAGATCGCAGCCTGTGGCAGCGCCTACAGAGGTGGCACTGAAATCTCCTGTGGGGCTGGCGCAGGCTGCGATCTTTTAATCGTCACCCTGCGGCACATCCACCCCGACATGAATCGCGTCATGTCGCCAATACTCCAGGTCACAGTCGATCAAGCGTTCGTGCTGATCGTAGTTGATCCGCTCAATCCTCAATCCGGGGCTGCCCGTCGACACCTTAAGCGTTGCCGCCGCTGGCGCAGGCAACGCCGTAGGGACGATTTCAAAGCGCACCCGCCCATAGTGCAAGTCGTAGTGCCGGGCATACAGCTGCGTGATCGACTGGGTGAGGTCGAACTGCAGAATGTTCGGGAAGTATTGTGGGTTCAGGTAGTGCTCGACATACAGCACCAAACGCCCATCAATGCGCCGTGCTCGGCAGATCTGGATCACGCTGGAAAAGGCCGGCAGTTGCAGACGCGCGCAGACTGCGGCCGAAGCGGGCTGCAAACGCGCGCAAATCACCTCGGTGGTCGGCACCCGCCCCTGGGCGCTGACCATGGCATGGAAGTGGCTGCGCTGCATCAGGTTGTAAGCCAGGCGCGGCGGTGAAATAAACCACCCCCGACGCTCCTCGCGGTATACCAGGCCTTGGGCTTCAAGCTGGAGCAAGGCTTCGCGAACGGTAATGCGGGTCGTCGAGAACAGTTCGCTGAGTTTGCGCTCAGCAGGCAACTGGCTGCCGCATGCCAACAGGCCATGTTCAATCTGTTCTTGCAGCGCCAATCCAATGGCTGTCACCGCTTTGGGTGCACCTTCTCGCATCAACGTTACCTATCTGGACTAGTCCAGCACCAAATGTGGGCAGGCTCGGCCTGCAAAACACTCAACTCTTGAGGACACAAGCCTAGGCAGTGCACATGACTGTTCGATGACACCCACACTGGTTTTTGCCACCAACTGCCCACCCGCTGGGGCTTTGGCCATGGTCTACGCTTAGCCCAAGCCTGTGGCCGGGTCAGTAAAAAGGCTTGCATAACCAATGCCGACATTAAAGTGTCATGGACTCGGCTTAGATTGGCTCAGGTATTGCTGACCTAGACCAACCCACTGCAAAAAAATCAAAAAAAACAGCGTTGATAACGCCAAAGGAGCTTCGGATGAAACAGTTTTTCCTGGCATCACTGTTAGGCACCAGCATCGCCCTTTGCACCTCGGCCATGGCTGCCGATGTCGATTTGAAAGCCCTCGAAACAGCCGCCAAGGCTGAGGGTGCTGTCAACAGTGTCGGCATGCCCGATGACTGGGCTAACTGGAAAGGCACGTGGGAAGACCTGAACAAGCTGTATGGCCTCAAACACATCGACACTGACATGAGCTCGGCCCAGGAAGTGGCCAAGTTTGCTGCCGAGAAAGACAACGCCAGCGCTGACATCGGCGACGTGGGTGCCGCCTTCGGCCCTATCGCAGTGAGCAAGGGTGTTACCCAACCCTACAAGCCCACCACGTGGGAGCAAATCCCGGACTGGGCCAAGGATAAAGACGGCAACTGGGCCCTTGCCTACACGGGAACCATCGCGTTTATCGTCAACAAAAAGCTGCTGCACGGCTCTGAAGTCCCGACCAAATGGTCCGATCTGAAATCCGGCAAATACAAAGTCTCGATCGGTGATGTCAGCACGGCCGCTCAAGCAGCCAACGGCGTTCTGGCCGCAGCCATTGCCAATGGAGGGGATGAAAAGAACATTCAACCTGCCTTGCTGATGTTTGCTGACATTGCCAAACAAGGCCGCTTGTCGCTGGCCAACCCAACCATCGCAACGATGGAAAAAGGCGAAATCGAAGTGGGCGTGGTCTGGGACTTCAACGGTCTGAGCTACAAGGCAAAAATGGCCAACCCGGATGACTACGTTGTGCTGATCCCGTCCGATGGCTCCGTCATCTCCGGCTACACCACCCTCATCAACAAATACGCCAAGCACCCGAACGCCGCCAAGTTGACCCGCGAATACATCTTCAGCGATGCGGGCCAAACCAACCTGGCACGTGGCAACGCACGCCCGATTCGTGCCGAGCACCTCACACTGCCAGCCGATGTACAGGCCAAGCTGCTGCCCAACGAGCAGTACAAAGTTGTGACCCCGATCAAAGACGCCGACGCGTGGGAGAAGACTTCCAAGGCCCTGCCTCAGAAATGGCAGGAAGAAGTCATTATCAACATGAACTAAGCCACCCTGTAGCCGCTGACGCACGCTGCGCCAGCGGCTACAGATGTGGGCGTACCGTTCGCTTGCGGAGTCGCAGTACATGAAACACAAGGTTATTTTGGTGGTACTCGATGGGCTCAATTACGACGTTGCCCGCCATGCCATGGGGCATTTGCAGGCGTATGTCGGCGCAGGACGCGCAGCACTGTACACCCTCACCTGTGAACTACCGGCGCTGTCGCGCCCTCTTTATGAGTGCATCCTCACGGGTGTACCGCCGATTGAAAGCGGCATTGTGCATAACCATGTGTCGCGCCTGTCCAACCAACGCAGCGTTTTCCATTACGCCCGCGAGGCGGGCTTGAGCACCGCAGCCGCGGCCTATCACTGGGTCAGCGAACTGTACAACCGCTCGCCGTTTGTTGCCGCCCGCGACCGCCACACCGATGACGGCGACCTGCCCATCCAGCACGGGCACTTTTACTGGAACGATCACTACCCCGATTCCCATGTGTTTGCCGATGCCGAAAGCCTGCGCATGCGCCATGCACCGGACTTTTTAGTGGTGCATCCGATGAACATCGACGACGCCGGGCACAAGCACGGCCTCGATACCCCGCAATACCGCAACAGCGCACGCTCGGCCGACATTATCCTGGCCGACTATCTGCAAGGCTGGCTTGATGCGGGCTACCAGGTGTTGGTCACCGCCGATCACGGCATGAACAACGACCGCTCGCACAATGGCCTGTTGCCCGAAGAACGCGAAGTACCGCTGTTTGTGCTGGGCGAAGCGTTCAGCCTCAACCCCGATGCCACCCCTAAACAAACCGAACTGTGCGGCACGATTTGCCAGTTGCTGGGTGTCGCCCACGACAAACCGTTGTGCCAGCAATTACTGAGGCCCGCACCATGACCCGAGGTAAATGGCTGGGCTTGTTGTGCCTGGTGCCTTTCGCCGTCGTTTTCATCGTGTTCCAGATCGCCCCACTGGTGTGGGTGATGATTCATAGCCTGCAATCGGAAGAAACCGGCTGGGGTCTGGACAATTTCAACAAGATTTTCGCATCCAAATTCTATTTACAGGCGATCCAGCACAGCCTGGAAATCAGTTTCTGGTCCAGCCTGTTCGGCATTGTGATTGCCATACTCGGCAGTTATTCACTGCACAAGGTCGATTCGCGTCTGCGCAATTTCGTGAACGCCTTCGCCAACATGACCAGCAACTTCTCGGGGGTGCCGCTGGCGTTTGCCTTCATCATTCTGCTGGGCTTTAACGGCAGCATCACAATCATGCTCAAACAGGCGGGGATCATCGAAGATTTCAACCTCTACTCGAAAACCGGCCTGATCATTTTGTACACCTATTTCCAGATCCCACTGGGGGTGTTGCTGCTTTACCCGGCCTTCGATGCCCTGCGTGAAGACTGGCGCGAGTCGGCTTCACTGCTGGGCGCCAACAACTGGCAGTTCTGGCGCTACATCGGTGTCCCGGTACTGACCCCCGCCTTGCTCGGCACCTTTGTGATTCTGCTGGCCAACGCACTGGGCGCCTACGCCACGGTGTACGCCCTGACGACCGGCAACTTCAACGTTCTGCCGATCCGTATCGCCGCGATGGT
The DNA here is from genome assembly GCF_044762555.1 of Pseudomonas sp. NPDC096917. Lineage (NCBI taxonomy): Bacteria > Pseudomonadati > Pseudomonadota > Gammaproteobacteria > Pseudomonadales > Pseudomonadaceae > Pseudomonas > Pseudomonas sp. NPDC096917. The sequence continues at coordinate 163,852 of NZ_JBIWEO010000005.1, forward strand.
GTCAGGCGATATCAGCCTGGATCCGAACATGGCCAGTGCGCTGGCCGTGATTCTGGTGGGCTTGATGACCCTGGTGACTCTGGTGCATCAGTGGCTGTTAAAGAGGAGCTACCATGTCGCGCGCTGAAGCCGCACCTGCCAGCGTTTACCACCGCAGCGTGGTCTACCTGCTGTTCATCATTTTGCTGTTGCCGCTGCTTGGCACCTTTGTGTATTCGATTGCCAGCAGTTGGTCAGCAACCGTTTTACCCAGTGGCTTTACCTTCAAGTGGTACACCCAACTGTGGAGCGACCCGCGATTTTTGACTGCATTCGGGCATTCGTTGCTGATTTGCGTCGGGGCGCTGGTGCTATCAGTGGTGCTGATTTTGCCGTTGTTGTTCGTGGTGCATTACCACTTCCCCAAACTCGACGTACTGATGAACATCCTGATTCTGCTGCCGTTTGCCGTGCCGCCTGTGGTGTCGTCGGTCGGCCTGCTGCAACTGTACGGCTCGGGGCCAATGGCAATGGTCGGCACGCCATGGATTCTGATCGGTTGCTACTTCACCGTGGCCCTGCCGTTCATGTACCGGGCCATCACCAACAACCTGCAAGCCATCAACCTGCACGATCTGATGGACGCCGCCCAACTGCTCGGTGCCAGCACCTGGCAGGCAGCGTTTCTGGTGGTGTTGCCGAACTTGCGCAAAGGCATGCTGGTGGCATTGCTGCTGTCGTTCTCGTTCCTGTTTGGCGAGTTCGTATTCGCCAACATTCTGGTCGGCACGCGCTACGAAACCTTGCAGGTGTTCCTCAACAACATGCGTAACAGCAGCGGCCATTTCACCAGTGCGCTGGTGATCTCGTACTTCCTCTTTGTACTGGTGCTGACCTGGGTTGCCACCTTCCTGAACAAGGACAAAAGCCAATGAGCTTCGTCAGTGTCGAACAACTGCAAAAAACGTACTCCGCCACCCCGGTGTTCAGCGACATCAACTTCACCATCAGCAAGGGCGAGTTCGTAACCCTGCTCGGCCCGTCCGGCTGCGGCAAGTCCACATTGCTGCGTTGCATCGCCGGGCTGACGCTGGTGGATGAAGGCAAAATTCTGCTCGATGGCCAGGACATCGTCCCGCTCAACCCGCAAAAACGCGGGATTGGTATGGTGTTTCAGAGCTACGCGCTGTTCCCCAACATGACCGTCGAGCAAAACGTGGCCTTCGGCCTGCGCATGCAAAAGGTCAAGGCTGACGACAGCAACAAGCGGGTGGCCGAGGTGCTGCAACTGGTGGAGCTCAATGACTTTGCCAAGCGTTACCCGCACCAGCTCTCCGGTGGCCAATGCCAACGCGTAGCGCTGGCCCGTTCGCTGGTCACGCGACCACGCTTGCTGCTGCTGGATGAACCGTTGTCAGCACTGGACGCACGAATCCGCAAACACTTGCGCGAACAGATTAGACAGATCCAGCGCGAACTGGGGTTGACGACGATTTTCGTCACCCACGACCAGGAAGAAGCACTGACCATGAGTGATCGCATCTTCCTGATGAATAAGGGACGCATCGTACAAAGCGGTAACGCCGAAAACCTCTACGCTTCGCCGGTGGACGTATTCGCCGCCGGTTTTATTGGTAACTACAACCTGCTGGACGCCCAAACGGCCAGCCGCCTGTTGCAACGCCCGGTCACCAGCCGTATCGCGATTCGCCCGGAAACCCTGGGTTTGAGCCTGCAAGGCGAGCCAGATACGCTGATCCGCAACCATAGTCTGCTGGGCAATGTGATCCGCTATCGGGTAGAAGTACGTGGCGTGGAACTGGTCGTCGATGTGCTTAACCGCTCACCCGCCGATCTGTACCCGGATGGCCAGCGCGTGGCGTTGTCCATCGATACCAGCACCTTATGTGAGGTAGCGTGATGCTTTTGAGCACGATGAAGAGGGAGTTGTACTGATGGCCCTGGCAATTTTTGATCTGGATGAGACCTTGATTCACGGCGACTGCGCCACCCTGTGGAGCGAGCAAATGGGCCGCTTGGGCTGGGTCGACCCGGAGTCATTCATGACGCGCAACAACGAGCTGATGCACGCCTACAGCCAAGGCCGGTTGGCGATGGAAGACTACATGGCCTTCAGCCTGGAACCCTTGGTGGGCCGCACGCCGGAAGAAGTCGAGCATTTGGTCGGGCCGTGGGTTGAAGATTTCATCGAGCCGATCATTTTCAGTGATGCAACCAAAACCATTGCAGCACACCGCAAGGCAGGCGATCGCATCCTGGTTATTTCAGCGTCGGGCATGCATTTGGTCAAACCGATTGCCGAGCGTCTGGGCATTGATGAAGTACTGGGGATCGAACTGGACGTGGCCCATGGCTTTTACACGGGTAAAACCGTCGGCACCCTGACCTACCGCGAAGGCAAAATCACCCGTCTGCTGGAATGGATGGACGAACAAGAAGAAAACCTGGAAGGCGCAAGTTTTTACTCTGACTCTCGCAACGACTTGCCGTTACTGCGCAAAGTGGATCACCCGCACGCGGTCAATCCGGACCCGGTGTTACGTGAGCACGCTGAAAAGGCCGGGTGGCCGATTCATCACTGGAAATAAAACAGGCGTGGGAGCTGTCGCAGGCTGCGATCTTTTGATCCTGAACATCAAACGATCGCAGCCTGCGCCAGCTCCCACACTGCTGATCCAGTGACCTACACCAGACTCGCGTCGATCACCAACACCAGCTTGCCCGACACCTGATTGCTCGCCAGTTCGGCAAACGCCGCCTGCGCCTGTGCAATCGGGAAGGTTTTGGCCAGCTGCGGGCTTAAGCGACGCTCAGTGAACAACGGCCAGACCTGCTGCCCCAGATCACTCAGCAAATCAGCCTTGAACTGGTCATCACGGCTGCGCAAGGTCGAACCCAGCAGCTGGATTCGCTTGCCCAGCACCAACGCCAGGTCCAGCTCGGCTTTGCGCCCGCCCATCAAACCAATCAACACCCAGCGCCCGTCCAGCGCCAGCAACTTGAGATTGGACTCCACATAATTGGCGCCCACCGGGTCCAGCACGACGTCAAACGGCCCCAGCGCCGTGAGGCTGTCCAGCCCCTCGCCACGGACCGCTCCCCCCTGCGCGCCCAACGCCTCGCAATAGGCCAAACGCTCTGCCGACCCCACCGTCACCCAGCAGGGGCTGCCAAACGCCTTGCACAGCTGAATGGCCGCTGAACCAACACCACTTGCTCCGGCATGCAACAACACTTTTTCGCCCGGCTTTAACGCGGCCAGTTGAAACAGGTTTAACCATGCCGTGCTGTACACCTCAGGCAATGCCGCCGCTTCAATCAGCGACAAACCTTCAGGCACCGGCAACGCGTGGCGCGCATCAACCACCACCTCCTCAGCCATACCACCGCCCGCCAACAGCGCGCACACCCGGTCGCCGACCTGCCAGGAAGACCCCGGACCGACTTCACTGATCACGCCTGAACACTCCAGCCCCAGCATTTTGCTGGCGCCCGGCGGTGGCGGATATAAGCCCGCACTTTGCAGCAGATCGGCGCGATTAAGCCCTGCTGCCGCCACACGAATCCGAATTTGCCCTACATCACAGCTTGGGCTTGGCTCTTCAACCCATGTCACTTGCCCTTCAACGCCTTGCAATGCTTTCACAGTGCCTCCATAGTGAGTCTGGACTGAGCCCGGTGCTGTTGCACCGGGCTTCTTGCATTATGCGGCCGGTCCTTCACGGAACCGGCGACTTCAAAGACGGCCTAATATGCGTTATCAATTGCCCCCGCGTCGAATCAGCATGAAGCATTTATTCCCTAGCACCGCACTTGCCCTCTTCATTGGCTTAGGCGTTTTGCCGTTCTCGGCCACTACGTTCGCCGCTAACAGTTGGGATAACCTTCAGCCAGATCGTGATGAGGTAATTGCCAGTCTTAACGTCGTTGAGCTGCTCAAACGCCATCATTACAGCAAGCCACCACTGGATGACGCGCGTTCCGCGATCATCTATGACAGCTACCTGAAGCTGCTCGATCCGTCGCGCAGTTACTTTCTGGCCAGTGATATCGCCGAATTCGACAAATGGAAATTCCAGTTTGACGATTTCCTCAAGAGCGGCGATCTCAATCCCGGCTTTACCATTTACAAGCGCTACCTGGACCGCGTCAAAGCGCGTCTGGACTTCGCACTTGCCGAATTGAACAAAGGCGTTGATTCGTTCGACTTCACGGCCAAGGAAACCTTGCAGATCGATCGCAAGGACGCGCCATGGCTCAAAACAGAAGCCGAACTCAACGACCTGTGGCGCAAACGCATCAAGGATGAAGTCCTGCGCCTGAAAATCGCCGGCAAAGAGCCTTCGAAAATTCAGGAACTGCTGACCAAGCGCTACAAGAACCAATTGGCGCGCCTGGACCAGACCCGCAGTGAAGACATCTTCCAGGCGTATATCAATACCTTCGCCATGTCATACGATCCGCACACCAACTATCTGTCGCCAGATAACGCGGAAAACTTCGACATCAACATGAGCCTGTCGCTGGAAGGCATTGGCGCCGTGTTGCAGAGCGATAACGACCAAGTGAAGGTTGTGCGTCTGGTGCCCGCAGGCCCGGCCGACAAAACCAAACAGGTCGCTCCGGCGGACAAGATCATCGGCGTTGCCCAGGGCGACAAAGAGATGGTCGACGTGATCGGCTGGCGCCTGGACGAAGTGGTCAAGCTGATTCGTGGCCCTAAAGGCTCTGTGGTGCGCCTGGAAGTCATTCCGGCGAGCAACGCGCCTAACGACCAGACCAGCAAAATTGTGTCCATCACCCGTGAAGCGGTAAAGCTTGAAGAACAGGCGGCGAAAAAATCGATCCTGAACCTCAAGCAAGATGGCAAGGACTACAAACTGGGCGTGATTGAAATCCCGGCGTTCTACCTGGACTTCAAAGCGTTCCGCGCTGGGGACCCGAACTACAAGAGCACCACCCGCGACGTTAAAAAACTGCTGACCGAGTTGCAGAAAGAGAAAGTCGATGGCGTGATTATCGACCTGCGCAACAACGGCGGTGGTTCGTTGCAGGAAGCGACCGAGCTGACCAGTCTGTTTATCGACAAGGGGCCAACGGTGCTGGTGCGTAACGCTGACGGTAAAGTCGACGTACTGGAAGACGAAAACCCGGGCGCGTTCTACAAAGGCCCGATGGCGTTGCTGGTCAACCGTTTGTCGGCGTCAGCGTCGGAGATTTTCGCAGGCGCCATGCAGGACTACCACCGTGCGCTGATTATCGGCGGCCAGACGTTCGGCAAAGGGACGGTGCAAACCATCCAGCCACTGAACCACGGCGAGCTGAAACTGACACTGGCCAAGTTCTACCGGGTTTCCGGTCAGAGCACCCAGCATCAGGGCGTACTGCCTGACGTCGCCTTCCCGTCAATCATCGACACCAAGGAAATCGGTGAAAGCGCGCTGCCAGAGGCCATGCCGTGGGACACCATCCGTCCTGCGATCAAACCTGCGGCAGACCCGTTCAAGCCGTTCCTGACGCAACTCAAGGCTGAGCACGATGCCCGTGTGGCTAAAGATGCCGAGTTCATCTTTATTCGCGACAAGTTGGCCCTGGCCGACAAACTGATGGCCGAGAAGACCGTCAGCCTCAACGAGGCAGAGCGCCGTGCACAGCACGCTGACATCGATGCCAAGCAGTTGGTGATGGAAAACGCCCGCCGCCAGGCCAAAGGCGAAGCACCGCTCAAGGAAATGAAGAAAGAAGACGAAGACGCACTGCCGGTCGAGCCTGAAAAGACCAAGCCGGAAGATGACGCCTACCTGAGTGAAACCGGGCGGATTCTGCTGGACTACCTCAAGCTCAACCCACAGGTGGCCAAAAAGTAAGACACCGCCTCTCCTGCAGGCGCGAGCGGGCTCGCGATCTTTGATGGTTAAAGGTCGCGGGCAGTGTCATCGGGCAGATGTTAAAAAGGGCGGGCCGCAAAATGCGGCCCGCCCTTTTTTGTCCCTACTGAGCGCCGAACTCGTAATACCTGGCCAGCGCGGGATCGGCCAGCAACCCTGGCCCGCCCTGTCGATACAACTCAACCAGTTTGAGCAACGCCAGCGGGTGCCCGGCTTTGGTCGCTATTGCCCACCAACGGGCCGCTTCAGCGGCATCCGGCCCTCGAACGGGCGTACCGGCCAAACTGAAAGCGCCAATCTGATACGCCGCCTTGCCATCACCGCCCAAGGCCGCAAGACGCAACAAACGCACGCCCTCCTCACGCGCACCCAAACCGTGGCCGCGAAAGGTCAGAATGTGCCCATAGAAGCTCTGGGCACGGGTATCACCCAGGTTGGCCATCCGCGCAAACTGCCCTTCCATCCAGCGCCACAGAAGCGGCTGACGCACACACCACGCTCGGTGAAACAACTGGCGCGCCACGCAATAGCTCACACGGGCCTTTAGCCGGTACAGCACTTACGCTTCCTCGTGTTCGTAGTCATATTCAAACACCCGAACCACTTCCGAGGCATGCCACGATGCCGCTGCAACACCATCCGGCGGCCCGGAAAAACGTCCCAGGCGCTCCACACATTCAAAAAAGCCGGTGCGTGGCAAACGGCTAGCCCCCTGACTGATAACCAGCGAACTGCGTATGGGCTGCTCAGCCTTGGCATCCATGGCCGCCAAGTGCTCAAGTGCAGAAGTCAGGGTCAGCATTGCCGGACTGGGCAACTGCAAACGCTCCAGCAGCGCGCGATACGTGACCAAGTGGCGTTGTCGCCGCGCCTGGTCAAGCTCAGCCAATAACCCATCCCAGTGTTGACGACTGATGCGCACGCTCATGAGGCTTCCCTCCAGCCCGCAACACCCAGCTCCCAAGCCAGGCTACGGCGAATGGCAAGATCCGGCAGACGCTCACCGGTTTCGATCATTGCAAGGTAGGAAGGGCTGATGCCTACCGTTCGCGCCAACACCTCCAGGGCCAATCCCTTGTCCTCGCGCAAGCCGCGCAATTGATCCAGGCCCGGCAATGCATGTACGGGCTCTGGCTGCTGTCGCTCAGATTCAGGCGTGGGTGTTGCCGTAAGCACAGCGGCCTGAGCATTTAAACCTGCGGCCTTAAGGAGCGCCTGGTAGCTTTCCCATGAGAGAACCGCGTATTCGGGCTCACCATTACGCTTGATAATTTGAAGATCCATTGCTAAACCCCGTCAGACTTTAATGCAGATCGAGTCGGAACTTTCCTTAGAAGCTTAATCCTAACAGCAGCCAAGGTCTCTGGGGTTTTTGATCTTTACCCGGTTGCACCGGCTGAGCGGCTGCGAACCGCCCGAAAACCGGCAAATGTTATCCACACAAATTGTGGATAACCTTGTGAACAGAGCTGATTTTCATCGCTGTAAGCCACAGCCCACAAGGGCTGCGCTCAGATCGGGCATTTTTTACACACATAAAAAAACCCATAAATTCATTGACTTGCTTGCCCACAGCTACTAGTCGATACGACTGATGGGGCAAATTGTCGCTGCCAAGGCCCGGGGTTAAACCGGTCGTTTAAACCCCAGAAACGACAACGCCCCGTCGAGACGGGGCGTTGCACTTACAAAAGGCTACTTACTTGGCAGCGTCTTGATCAGCTTTTGCAGGGTCTTTGATGCCCAGCAGTTCCAGGTCGAATACCAGCACCGAGTTGGCCGGGATCGCCGGGCTTGGGCTTTGTGCGCCGTAAGCCAGCTCGCTAGGGATGTACAGCTTGTACTTCTCGCCAACGTGCATCAGTTGCAGACCTTCAACCCAACCCGGAATCACGCCGCTAACCGGCAGATCAATCGGGCTGCCACGTTCTACCGAGCTGTCAAACACTTTGCCATCGATCAGCTTGCCTTCGTAGTGAACAGTCACTACATCGGTGGCTTTAGGCTGAGGGCCATCGGCCTTTTTGATCACTTCGTACTGCAGGCCAGAAGCGGTGGTGACTACGCCCGCTTTCTTGCCGTTTTCTTCGAGGAATTTTTTGCCTGCGGCAGACGCTTCGTCGCTCATTTTGGCCAGACGTTCTTCAGCACGCTTTTGCAGGGCGGCGAACGCTTCAATCAGCTCGTCATCCTTGAGCTTTTGATCTTTTTTGCCAACGGCATCTTCGATGCCCAGGGCTACGGCTTTGGAATCCAGATCATCCATGCCTTCTTGAGCCAAGCTTTTGCCCATGTTCAGGCCAATGCCGTAAGAGGCTTTTTGTGCCGGTGTTTTCAGCTCTACGCTGGTCTGCGAATCGCAACCCGCCAGTACCAGGCTTACCAGAGCCACAGCTGCCGCCAACCGATGCTGTTTCATGCTATTTCCTTGTTCATGCGCCAAATGGGCAATCGAATAAAGCCGCGAGCTTATCAGGCGGCCGCAACCAATGGCTACCGGCATGAGAGGCGCAAATCGCGGATAAGTTCACGGCCTAATCACAATTCATAATTACCGCAACTTTTGCTAACACTTCAAGCAATCTATCTAGCAAACCGCTAGCCACTTGATGCTAGACGTTAGCTGAGGCATAAGACTGTAAAAATTCTTACAAGGAACGTTACTGTGCGTTGGTTTTACCGTGTGTTGTCAGGGCTCGCCGTGATCCTGGCACTGGGGATTTGCACCGTTATTTATTTCATTGCCAACCCAAAATTACCCGCCTACGTGCCCCCGCAGCAATTGCACTATCTGGATCAATGGACCCAGGCTGACCGCCAAACCTATTACTACACCCCCCAGGGCACACAAGTGAAAGGCCTGCATTACGACTGGTTCAGTGCCCTTGAACGGCCTTTTTCAAAGCAACCGTTTGCCACGCCTGAGTACCTGGCGCGCTTCGGCTTTCTGGTCGATCCTGAACAGCACCCCAGCGCTGCCAACCCAGCCAACTTGCCAGTCGGTTTCACCCGCCATCAAAACCCGGGCAGCGAGGTTGAGTACCTCGACATCACCTGTGCCGCCTGCCACACCGGCGAACTGCGCTTTAAAGGGCAAGCCGTGCGTATTGACGGCGGCCCGGCACAACACGTACTGCCTTCAAGCGTCCCGACCCTGCGCGGCGGCAGCTTTGGTCAGGCGCTGGTCGCCAGCCTCGCGGCCACGTATTACAACCCATGGAAGTTTGAGCGTTTCGCCCGCACCGTGCTGGGCGACCACTACGAAACGCGGCACCAACAGTTGCGCAAAGACTTCAAGGCCTCGCTCGACACCTTCCTCGCGGTGGCCTGGAACGACACCCATCGCGGCCTGTATCCCACCCTGGAAGGTCCGGGCCGCACCGACGCCTTCGGCCGAATTGCCAATGCCAGCTTTGGCGATGCGATTTCACCCGACAACTATCGGGTCGCCAACGCCCCGGTGGACTACCCGCATCTGTGGGATATGTGGACGTTCGACTGGGTGCAATGGAACGGCTCGGCCAAACAACCCATGGCGCGTAATATCGGCGAAGCCCTGGGCGTGGGCGCCACCCTGAACTTCTTTGACAGCCATGGCCAGCCTCTGCAAGGCGACGACCGTTACCCGTCGAGTGTGCGGGTCCGCGACTTGAACCTGATCGAAGAGACCCTGCAAAAGCTCAAGCCGCCAGTCTGGCCGCAAGCGCTGTTCGGCCAGATTGATCGGCCGCTGGCTGCCAAAGGCCGCGCGTTGTTTGCCCAGAACTGCGCCGCCTGCCATGTGCCAGCGGTAGTTGAAGAAAACGGGCGAAGGGTCAAGCACATCAACATGCTGCCAGTGGAGGTGATCGGCACCGATCCCAACACGGCCAATAACATCGCCGACAACCGTTACGACCTGAGCGCCCTGCAATGGGACCCGGTCGAGCTGGCCAGCATGAACGTGGAGCTGTACCCGAAAAATGAGCAGCCGCTGGACATGCACCAGCTGTCGGTGGCCAAAGGCCTGGCGTACGTCACCGCCTTTGTCGAAAAGCATGCTTATAAAGAAGCCAATATCGGCCCTGAAGAACAAGCGCGCCTCAACGGCTACGGCCTGCCGATTGGCGTGATGGAGTTGCGTGCTTACAAAGCGCGACCTCTGGACGGGATCTGGGCCACCGCGCCCTATCTGCACAACGGTTCAGTGCCAACGCTGTATCAACTGCTATCACCGCAATCAGAACGCGACCAGACCTTCTATCGCGGCAGCTTTGAATACGATCCGCGCCACCTGGGCTATCGCACCGAAGCCTTTGACGGCGGTTTTGTGCTCGACACACGCATCAGCGGCAACCACAACAGCGGCCACGAATTTCGGGCCGGCCCCCGCGGCAATGGCGTCATCGGGCGCCTGTTGCAGCCCGAAGAACGCTGGGCGCTGCTTGAGTACCTGAAAGTTCTTGGTGGCCCGCTCGAACAAGAGTTGCCCACCGAATAATTGTTTAAAAGGATGTTTGCATGCTGACCACATTATGGCTTCGACTCGGCACCTGGCTGGGCAAACTGCTGCTGGCCCTGATCGTACTGGGACTGCTCGGCTGGGCGCTGGCAACAGGCGGGTATGCCTGGCAGCAGCGCGGCCCGGTGTCGGCTCAGGAACAAATCCCGGCGGATGAAGCCGCGATGACTCAGGACATCATCCAGACCGCGATCAAAATCGTCGACCAACACCGTGACAACACCCGCTACCTGCGCGACGCCCACGCCAAGGCCCATGGCTGCGTCAAGGCCCAGGTGCAGGTGCTGGATGACCTCGACCCGACCTTGCGCCAAGGCGTGTTCGCCAGCCCCGGCAAAACCTGGCAAGCGGTGATGCGCCTGTCCAACGGCAACGCCTACCCGCAGTTCGACAGCATCCGCGATGCGCGCGGCATGGCGATCAAGTTGCTGGACGTGCCGGGGACGCAGTTGCTTGCGAGCCAGCAAGCTCGTGGCGAACAGGATTTTGTGATGTTCAACCACCCCAACTTCTTCGTCAGCGATGTCGCCGAGTACCGCCAGAACATCGCCGCCCAGGCTGACGGCAAACAAGTCCTGGCGTTCTTTCCCTCGTGGAATCCGGGCAGTTGGCAAGTCCGGCACTTGTTTATTGCTTTGGCAACCTTGGCACCTGCGCCGGCCAGCCCGACGCAAACCACCTACTTCTCGGTATCGCCTTACAGGTTTGGCTCGACCAACGCAAAATTCCGGGTGGCCCCCGACCCGGACAGTTGCCCGGCGTACACCCTGCCCGAGCAAAATCAGAAATTGCCGAATTTCTTGCGCAATGCACTGACCCAGCAGTTATCCACAGACCGGGTGCCGGCGTGTTTCGTGTTGCAGATCCAGCGCCAGAATGCCAATCGCTTTATGCCGATTGAAGACACCAGCATTGAATGGAAAGAATCAGATGCACCCTTCCAAACCGTGGCGCGGATCAACGTACCGCCACAAGACTTTGACACCCCAAGCCAGAACCTGGCGTGTGACAACCTTTCATTCAGCCCATGGCATGGCATTGAAGAACACAGGCCGATTGGCGGCATCAACCGCCTGCGCAAAGCTGTGTACGACTCGGTAAGCCAATACCGGCACAGCCGCAACGCCGAGCAATAAGCACATGCAGGCGGCGAGCTGCCTCGCTCGCACACTGGTCGGTGTCATGTTCGTGGCGCATACACCGCATTGCCGGCATCCTCGGCCAAGCGGCGGAGCACCAGCGCCGACCCCATGCAGGCTAACCCGCACAGCACCAGCATCCAGGCGACGTCACTGCTGGCGCGGCTGCTGAGTGCTGCGGGCACATCAGCACGATCACACTGTAGGGCGTGGTGCTGGTGAAGCTGGCGCAGGCGGCCAGGGTCAGTCCGGTGAGTACGGCCTTGCTGATGAGCGTACGACGGATGCCGAATCGGCGCACCACGCGCACCGCCAGCAGTTTCATCAGAAAAGCCCCCGCGCCCCCGGCCAGGGTGAGCAAACCGGCCTGCAAAGGGCTCAGGCCAAAGCACAGCTGAAACATCAGCACCAGCAGAAAAGGCAATGACGATGTGCCCAGTCGCAGCAGATTACAGCCCCAAAAGCTGATGCCATAGCTGGGGATGCGCAGCAGTTTGAGATCAAGCAACGGCTCGGCGTAACGTTGCGAATGACGCAGATACAAACCGCCACACACCACCCCGACCCCGTTCATCAATACTACCCAGTGTCGCGCCAGCAGGCCGGGCCCGAGGGCTTCGAAGCCAAAAACCAGCGCCGCCATGGCGAGTGCACTGAGCAACAATCCGCGCATGCCTAGACCCCGCTCACGGACACCGGGGTAATGCGGATGCTGGGCGCGCCGAAGTCGCTGGCCATTTGCGGCAAGGCGGTCATCACCACCGTTGAGTCGATCAGTTCCATGCACAGCGCGCAGCCAATAATCATCGGCACGCGACGCGATAACGGGCGAGTCTGCGGCAAAGATTCGGCGATGGTCACGAGGCCCTTCCCCTGCACAGCCACGCTCAAATCGCCAACTTCAAAAAGTCGAACGACATACGGCGCCCGCTCTCCAGATGCGGGATGGCTTCAAGCAAGGCTTGGGTATAAGGATGTTGCGGGTGGTCGAACACATCCCGCACGCGGCCGCTTTCGACCGCCACACCATCCTTCATCACCAGCACTTCGTCGCTGACATGGTTGATCACTCCAAGGTCGTGGGAGATGAACAGGCACGCCAACCCAAGCCGTTGTTTAAGGTCGTCCAGCAGTTCGAGTATCTGCGCCTGCACCGACACGTCCAGTGCCGAAACCGGTTCGTCGCAGACCAGAATCTGTGGCTGCGCCGCCAGCGCTCGGGCAATGGCGATGCGCTGGCGCTGACCGCCCGACAACTCGATAGGCCGTCGCTCCAGCAATGCCGCATCCAGGTGCACCAACGCCAGCAATTCCTCTGCACGCACGGCCCATTCCCTGCGTTTATGGCCTGCCACTTCCAGCGCTTCATTCAACACCCGGCGCACGTTGTAGCGCGGATCAAACGAACTCAGCGGGTCTTGAAACACCACCTGAATGCTGCGCCGCAGTTGGCGTTTTTCTGCGCCAGACAAGCTCAACCACGGCTGCCCCTTAATCTGTATATCGCCGCTGTCAGGGGTTTCCAGACCCAGGATCATGCGCGTCAGGGTGGTTTTTCCCGAACCGGACTCGCCCACAATGCCCAGGGTTTTGCCACGTCGCAGTTGCAGCGACACCTGATTAACCACTGTGCGCAACCTGCCATCCGGGCCCTTGAAAGCTTTGCTCAGCGCATTGACCTGCAGCAATGGAGGGCCTTCAGCCTGCGTCGGCACGATGGCCAATGGCGTGCGCGCCGTACCTTGGGCGCGGCGAAAGTGCACAGCCCTGCCCGCGCGCAGCAAGTATTGGGTATAGGGATGCTGCGGATCGTGAAGCACGGCGTCGACGCTGCCCTGCTCGACGATAATCCCGTTTTGCATCACCGCCACCCGATTGGCCAACCGCGACACCACGGCCAAGTCATGGCTGACGATCAACATCGCGGTGCTCTCGCCACGCAGGGATTCAAGCAAGGCCAGCACCTGCGCCTGCACGGTGGTGTCGAGCGCCGTGGTGGGTTCGTCGGCAATCAGCAAACGTGGGTTGCAGGCAATGGCCGAGGCAATCAGCGCCCGCTGACGCAAGCCGCCAGACAGCTGGTAAGGGAATTGCCGCGCGCGCAACGCTGGCTCCGGCACCCCCACCGCACGCAGTAATTCGATGACTCGAGCCTCGCGCTGCGCCCGATCCAGATCGGTGTGCAAGTGCAGAGGCTCGGCAATTTCCTTGCCTACCGGGCGCAACGGGTCGAGCGAACCCAGCGCATCCTGCATCACAAAACCAATCTGCGCACCGCGCACCTTGCGCCACGTGCGCTCATCGAACTGACGCACGTCTTGCCCGGCAAACGCCAAGCGGCTGGCCTGCACCTGCGCCCCGACACCGGTGAGCCCGGCCAGCGTGCGTGAAGTCACGCTCTTGCCCGAGCCAGATTCGCCCACCAGCGCCAGGCATTCGCCGCGATACAGCTGAAAACTCACGCCCTTGAGGGTTGGGACAACTTGGTTGCCAAAGCGAACATGCAGCGCTTGCACATCAATCAGAGGTTCAGTGCTCATGTGCGTTTACCTTCGCTGCGACGCAGCAGTTCGCGGCCGATCACGCTGATCGAAACCACGGTCAATGTAATTGCCAGCGCCGGCCAGGCCACGAGCCACCAGGCGTTGGCCAGATAGTTGCGCCCCATGGCAAGCATTGCCCCCCATTCCGGCGCAGGCGGCGCGGCACCAAAGCCCAGAAAGCTCAAGGCGGCACCGTTGACGATGTTGCCGCCAATGCCGATGGTGGCCAGGATCAGAATCGGTTTGATTGCATTGGGCAGCACATGCCGCAGGATCACCGAATACCGGGGCAGGCCCAGCGTGGTGGCCGCCTCAACGTATCCGGCGCCGCGTACCACCAGGGTTTGTGCCCGTACCAGTCGCGCATAACGGGGAACGTTGGCGACACCGATGGCAATGATCAGGTTGAGCGGCCCCTGACCGAAGAAAGTGATGACCACCAGCGCCAGCAGCAGGTCGGGGAATGCCAGCAACACGTCGACGGTGCGCATCACCGCGCCGTCCAGCCAGCGCGGCCCGAGCCCCGCAGCCAGCCCGAACACCGTGCCAAACAGCAGGCCAATGGCGGTGGCTGTCACACCCAAGACCAGCGAGGGACGCGCGGCGTACACCAGCCGGGTAAGGATGTCGCGACCGTTTTCATCTGAGCCCAGCCAATACTGGCTACCGGGTGGGCTATACGCCTGACGGGAGATCGCTTCGAACGGGTCGCCCGCCACCAGCCAGGCTGGCTGGATGGCCGCGATCACCAGCAGCAGCACAAACAACCCGGCCAGCAGCAGGCCCGGACGCACAGCCCAGCGCGGCATACTGCGCTGACGAGCGACGTTGATCAGACCTACAGATGCGCTTTGAGGGATGGGCTGACTCATGGTTGCGGCTCCTGATGAGTGGCTCAAACTGCACTGGCTTCGTCGCGGGTGGCGCCGTGTGCGCTGTCTTGCTCGTGCAGTGCCCGCCACGCAGCGCCGGGGCTGATGCCGTTGAGGTAGTAATTGCCCAGCGCCCGCTCGCGGTAGATGGCCGGGTTGTGCGAGGCCAGGGTGCGGGCGTTACGCCAATGCCGGTCAAGACGCCGGGCCTGGCTGGTGGCCGAGGCGCCGCCGACTTCGAACAGCAGCGTGGTGGCTTCAAGCACCTGCTCAAGCACCCCTTGCTGGGCCTGAAAAGTACGGATGTCGGCTTCGACGTAGTCGCCTTCCTGTGCGGTTCCGGTCAGTTCAGCCTGATGCACGCTTTGCAGCACGTGCGCCGTGGCCAACACCAGGGTTTCGCTGGCGTAGGCCAGACTCGACAGACGGCCAATCACACGCTGCACCAGCGGATCGTCTTTAGGGCTGGATTGGCCCGGCACGCCAAAGGCACGGGTGCGCCCTTGCACAAACTCAGTCGCATCGCGCAAAACGGCGCGGGCAATACCGGCCAAGGTCGCGAGGTGGAACAGTTGGTAGAACGATGAGATATACGACTCGGCACGCAACTCGCCGGGTTTGAAGCGGCGCAGCACGTGCTCAGCAGGCACCGCGACATTTTCAAAACGGGTGGTACCGCTGCCGCTCAGGCGCTGGCCAAAACCATCCCAGTCGTCTACCCGGGTCACACCGGGCGCATCCACGGCCACCACCACACTGAAGAAATCCTTGTCGTGCATGGCGACGGCGGCCACCCAATCTGCGTAGATCGTGCCAGTGCAGTAATACTTTTCGCCATTGAGCAGCCAGCCGTCTTGTGCCGGCGCAAGGGACACCGAATTGGTGCTGCTGTCGCTGCGTTCGGCCATGGCCGCGCCCCACAATTGCCCGGCCACCACGTTGGCGAACCAGTAATCCTGCGAGGCGGCGTCGCGGCTGGCCAGGCGGCCTTCGACAAAGCCGAAATGCGCCCGCACGATCTGTGGCAAGTTCGAATCGGCTTCGGCCAGATCAATCAACAGGCCAAATAACACGGGCAAGCTGATGCCAGCACCACCGTGTGCTTGCGGAACGCGCAGCGCGCTGAATCCCGAATCACGCAGCAGGTTCACGGCTTCGAACGCCAGCTCACGCTGCTGTTCACGTTCGATGGCGCCCGCGCCAATCTGTTCGAATAAGGGTTGGAACCGCGCCTGCAGCACGCGGTAAGAGTTTTGCTCAGTCATGGCAGGTCCTTGCGAGAAGATGGCATCACACGGCTTTGGCGCGCGGGTCCACGAGGTGATTGATCAGGTCGACGAGAAAGTTCACGGCCACGTAAATGGTCGCTGCCAACAGGGTAATTCCCAACAGCAACGGCACATCTTTGGAGACCGCAGCATCGAGCATCAGGCGGCCGATGCCTTGGCGGGAAAACAGCAATTCAATCACCACTGCCCCGCCCAGCAGGCTGGCGAAGACAAAACCGGACAGGGTCACCAAAGGCACCAGCGCATGGCGCAAGGCATGTTTGAGGCGTACGCCGGTTTCGGACATGCCGCGGGCACGGGCCATGGCGATAAAGGGCTGTTCGAGGATGTCTTCCAGGGACTGGCGCAGTACTTGGCTCAACACCGCCGCGACGGGCAGCGCCAGAGCAATGCTGGGCAGGATCAAGGCCCGCCAGCCGTTTGAACCCGACGGTGGCAACAGGTGCCAGCCGAAGGCAAACACCAACAGCAGGATCAAGCCGATCACAAATGAGGGCGCCGAAGACAGCACCAACTCTGTGCCCGACACCAGCGAGCGAACCCACGGCGCACGGTTGGCGCTGAGCACCGCAACCACCACGGCCAGCAGTACCGCCAACGCCGCAGCGCTGAGTGACAACTGCGCAGTAGCGCCCAGTTTGCTGGCGATTACCTGCCCCACTGGTTTGCGCAAATTATAAGAGGCCCCCAAGTCCCCTTGCGCCAACCGTCCCAAATACTGGCCGTATTGCACGATCAAGGGTTGGTCCAGCCCGTACTCGGCGCGTACCTTGGCAATCAGCTCGGCACTGGGCATGGCACCCGGCCCGCCGAGAATGGCCATTGCCGGGTCGCCAGCACTCAAGTTAACGGCCAAAAACGTCAGAGTGGCCGCGCCCCAGAGCACACCCAGCCCCGACAACAGCCGACGAAAGATCAGGCGCAGGTGATTCATTTAGCCTCCTGGTCGAGCCAAACGGTGGTGAATATCGGCGTGTTGTGCGAAGTGTCGAAAATCAGCCCCTTAACCTTATTGCGAAAGGCCACCAGCACATGACTCTCGTACAGCGGCACCGCCGGGACGTTTTCCACCAGACGCTGTTGCGCGATGCTGTACAGCTTTTGCAACTCGACCGGGTCGGTGGTAAGCCGTGCCGCCGTCAACGCGGCATCCAGTTGCTCATCACGAAAGCCACCGATGTTCTGGCCGATAAACGTTGGCGTATTGATTGAATGGCGGTGATAGAGGATGTACAGCCCATCCGCTGTGTTGGTGTGCCAATAACCGCCACCCAATACCTGGAAGTTGCCGGTGTAACGCTGTTCAGTGAGTTGGGCCAGGGGGATCAGATCGATGCTCAGGTCGAAGCCGACCTTCTTCAAATCGGCCTGAATCGCCACCGCCACACTGCTGGGGTAAGCCCCGGTTTCGTAGGTCAACACCCGAGCCGCCAGGCGTTTGCCCTCTTTGACGCGATAACCTTGGGCGTCGCGCCCGGTCCAGCCGGCGCTGTCTAAGAGGCGGTTGGCCTGTGCCACGTCATAACGGAGCGCGTCTTTGAACGCCGGATCGTAGTAACGGGTGTTGGATGCCAGCAGATCAGTCTTGGGCTGGTACTCGCCAAAGCCAGTGATCCACGCCAAGCCTTCACTATCAATGGCTTTGGCCACGGCCCGGCGGACCACGACGTCCTCGAACGGAAATTTTTCAACGTTAAAGGTCAGGCTGCGAAACGGATTGCCCTTGCGCACGCGGCTATACATGTGCAGATCGGGGTTACGTCGGATGGCTTGAGCATTTTGCGCGGGCGCATCGACGGTAAAGTCGGACTGGTCCGACTCCAGCGCGTTGAAACGAATCATTGCCTCGGGGACGATGCTCACTTCCAGGCGGTCGAGGTAGGCTTCGCCCTGATGCCGCATCACGGCTGGCGCCCAGTGGTAGCCCTGGCGCTTGACGAAATTCAAGCCTTGATCGCGGGTGTAGCTTTCGAGCACAAAAGGCCCGGTGCCGATGGGGCGTTCGGCGATGGATGTGGGGGCCTGCTCAATTTGACGCGGCGACAACATGCTCAGATAAGACTGCGCCAACACGTCGAGAAAGGGTGAGTACGGTTCGCGCAGGTGTGCTTGGAAGGTGTACTCATCAACTATCCGCCCGTCGACATAGGGGGCGATGTACGCCGCAGCCAAGGGCGATTTGGTGGCCGGGTCGCGCATGTGTTCGAGGTTGAGCTGTACGGCGCGGGCATTGAATTTCTCGCCATCGCTGTAGGTCACGTCGTCGCGCAGATGGAAGGTGTATGTCTTGCCATCGGGCGAAATGTCCCAGGACTTCGCCAGCCACGGCGAGATATTGCCGTTCTCGTCCTGATAGACCAGGCAGTCGAACAGAATGCGCCCCAGCCATTGTGTGTTGCCATGGGAAATCGAATGCACGTCGAGCGTTGTAGAGTCAGACGAAGTCGATACACGCAGCGTTCCGCCCGGTTTTCCGGGACCCGTTTCGCGGTAGTCTTCGGCGTGGCTGGCGCTGTCTGCGCTGGCAATGCTGGCACGCGGTGCGTCGCTGGTTGGCTTGCAGGCGCCCAGCACCATGACGCAGGCGACTGCGGCCAGACGGGCGAGCCTTGTGATCAGGGTCATGTGCTTCCTCCGTCAGCGCCGCGTGTCATCGCGACGCTGGCTGCGCAGGCTTAGAAGTTGTAAGTCACGCCGGTGAAGGCACCGAAACCATCACCCGGATACAGTGACGCCGTGTCTTTGCCCTGAGCGTTGTAAGACGGTGCAATGGCGGTCACATAGTCCTTGTCGGTCAGGTTTTTCAGGTCCAGATACACCTGCCAGGTTTTGCCCGGATCGTCGAAACCAAGCCGTGCGCCCCAAAGGGTGTAGGACGGAGCGTAAAAGGTGTTGGCGTAATCCACCGCGGTGCTCGATACCGAGCGCACGTTGACCCCGGCATAGAAACCGCTGGCAAATTGGTACTGCAATTCGGCCTGGTAAATATGCTTGGGCAACCCTGGCAGTTCGTTCTTTTTGAACAGCGGGTCGTTTTCGTAGTGGAAGTCGTTGAGGGTGTAGGCTTGGCGCCAGTTCAATGTGTCGCCGTTGGCACCTTCCCACAATCGGGTGCTCAAGCCCGCTTCAATGCCTTGGTGAATCGTCGGCGTGGCATTGGAGGTGGACGTCACAGCCGCCGAGGTGCTGGTGGCAGGGAGCACTTCAACGGTGAGCAACTCGTTCTTGACCCACGATTTGTAGAGCGCCAGGCTGCCGTCAAAGATGCCCGACTTGCCCTTGATGCCGAATTCGACGGTATTGGCCGCTTGCGGAACCAGGGGTTTGGCGTAGTTGCTGGTGACCCCGGAGCCCGAAATGGACCAAGAGCTGGGTGGATCGATGGAACGGCTGACGTTACCAAACAGCTGAACGTCGGGGGCGATGTAGTAGCGCAGGCCAATCCGCGGCGCGAGTTTCCATTCGTCGTAGCGGTAATGGCTCGGCAGGCCGCTGGTGTTGGGCCGGTCGCTGAACGAGACGTCAACATCGCGCTTGATGTTGATCGCCGAAACGCCGGTGACCAGGTACAACCTGTCGGTCAGGCCCAGATCGTTGCCAACGCTGAACACATGGTCGAACGAGCCGTCGTACGAGACCTGCTTTTGCAAGATGTCGAGGTCTTTGCTGCCTTTGTAGGTGCGCACCCCGGCACGCACATGCTCTGTGCTGCTCCAGCCAACCGTGCTGGTGCTCGACAGGCCGAACAGGTGGTCGTTGCGGCTGTAATTGAGCGAGTAGTTGATGTCGCGCCAATCCCAGTAGTTAGGGTTGACGGTACTTTTTTTGCTGAGAATCTGCGGGTAGTCGTGATACACCACCCCGGCTTCGAGCGTGGCGTCGTCATCAAAGGTGTAGGTGGTTTTGCTGCCGACCCAGGTCGAACCGCGCTTGGTCGAGTCGCCGCGTGTATCGCGCGTGGCGACGTTGGTCTGGGACGAGTTTTTCTTCAGTTGAGCCAGCGTCAAGGCGCCCGAGTTCTCGTGATATTCCTCGCGGTAACGCAGGTAGACGCGGGTTTGCAGTTTGGGGTTGAAGCGGTAGCCGAAGTTACTGACGATGCCCTTGGCCTTGGTGTAGGTAAAGTCCTGGTAACCGTCGCGCTTGGAATTATCGACGCTGACGTAATAATCGGCATCGCCCACCACACCGCCGGTGCTCAGCGTCTCTTTCTGCCAGCCAAAACTGCCGCCTTCAACTTTAATGCGATTGCCTGGCGCCGTAAGCCCGGTATTGGTCACAAAGTTGATTGCGCCCCCCAGCGACAAGGCCCCATATTCAAAGGCGTTGGCACCGCGTAACACTTCGGTGTAATTAAGCCCTTGTGTATCCAGCAGTTCATACGGAGTCCCCCCCGCCCCCGTTAGCGCGAGGCCATCGAAGAGAAACTTGGTGCCTTCACGAAAATAGCCAGGCGAGGTGTTGGCGCCGGAGCCCCGAATGGAAATCTTGATGGCGTCGTTGCCACCCGCCGCCTGGGCATACACGCCCGGCTGGTAAGCCAGGGTATCTTCCAGCGTGGCGGAGCGGCCCTTTTCCACTTGCGCCTGAGTGACAAGGCTGGTCCCCCCAGCCACTTCGTCAAGCTTGGCTTTGGCAGCCTGGACTTCGGTTTGTTTGGCTGCCTGTACCGTGACGGTGCCCAAGCGCCTGTCGCCATTTGGGCTGACATCATCAGCCGTCGCAAAAGGTGCGAGCGTTAATAAAGCGCTGCTGACAGCGAATAAGGATGAGTGTCGTAAAACAGCAGTGGTTGCTAAATGCACGCGTTTCAAATTGTTGTTCCCCACCTGAATAGAAAATAGGCGAGTTTCTATTGGAATAGTCAATCTCACGATATAAGGGCTATTGCAGCGAACGTGCCAACTGGCAAAGCGCCGTGTTTATGGGCGCTCATGCGCAAATGTTGTTAAGCCGAGTGTTGGATTACGCACCTACTGGCGAACAAGTGTTGATCAAGAAACAGCTCATTCAGATGGGTCGCGATAGTGTGTGGCCCATAAAAAAACCCCACCCGGTCGAAACCGGGCGGGGCTTTGGGCGCAATCACCACCCTGGCGCGAGCTTTTGATCTTTCAAGAGATCGCGAGGCAAGTTCGCTCCAACAGAGTGGTTCGATACCGTTGGGATTAATGAACCGGCAGTTCAACCCCATCAAACAGATCTTCAAGTTCCTGCTTGTTATGGCAGGCAATCGCCTTGGCCATCACTTCGCGAGTCAGGTGCGGGGCAAACTTCTCAATAAAGTCGCACATGAATCCACGCAGGAAAGTACCGCGGCGGAAACCGATTTTGGTAATACTCGATTCGAACAGTTCGCTGGCATCCAGTACCACCAGGTCGTTATCCAGCTTGGTATCGACTGCCATTTTGGCCACGATGCCAACACCCAGCCCCAGGCGCACGTAGGTTTTGATGACGTCAGCATCGGCTGCGGTGAACACCACTTTGGGTGTCAGGCCACGATGGCTGAAAGCTTCGTCGAGCTTGGAACGACCGGTAAAACCAAAGACGTAGGTCACGATCGGGTATTCGGCCAGGGCTTCGAGAGTCAACTTTGTCAGTTTGGTCAGCGGGTGCCCCTGAGGCACGACCACGCAGCGGTTCCAGCGATAACACGGCATCATCACCAGGTCGCCGAACAACTCCAGCGCCTCGGTGGCAATTGCGAAGTCAACCGTACCATCCGCGGCCATTTCAGCAATTTGCATGGGCGAGCCTTGATGCATGTGCAAGGCCACATCCGGGTATTGCTTGATGAAGTTGCTGATCACCGGCGGCAAGGCATAACGCGCCTGGGTGTGCGTGGTGGCAATCGACAAGGTGCCTTTTTTCTCGTTGGAAAACTCTTGAGCAATCTGCTTGATGCTCTCGACCTTGCGCAAGATCTCGCCGGCGGTGGTGATGATGCGCTCACCCGCTGGCGTTACACGGGTTAAATGCTTGCCGCTGCGAGCAAACACTTCCACGCCTAACTCGTCTTCCAGCAAGCGGATCTGTTTGCTGATACCCGGCTGCGAGGTGTACAGACTTTGAGCGGTAGCCGAAACGTTGAGGTCGTGGTGCGCCACTTCCCAGATGTAGCGCAGTTGTTGAAGCTTCATATGCATCCCTCAAAGCAAATAGGCGCCATGGGTATCGGCGGCGATATATAACTATATGGAAGGTCAGAAGAATAAATCTAGAACTTTTTTATCGTTTATAACAGTTCGTCACCTTCACCCATCAGTGCGACGCCGACGCTGCAGCAACGGCACCAGGTACACCGGCATCTGGGCCTGCTCTACAACCCGCGCTGCTGTGCGCCCCAAATGACTATTGCCCCCCGTAGGCTGGCCGTGACTGCCAATAATCAGCAAGTCAACGCACAACTTAAGTGACTGCTCAAGAATGAGCTGTGAAGGCTCCCCCTGAACAACCTTGACCGAACGGATCAAGGCCAGTTCCTGCTCCCCCTCGGACAACTCATCGCGAAGACTGTCCAGAACGCGTTGCTCGATGTTGGAAAGCATCGTGGTCATGCCCTGCTGCTGTAATTCATTGAGCGCGTGCTCATCGAGATAGCTTTGCAGTACCGACTCGGCAAACAACCCCATGGGTTCTACCACGTGTAACACATGCAAGTCTGCGCTGAAGCTGCGAGACAGTCCCAGAGCGTGCTGCATCACTACCGGCGCATAAATACCGAGGTCAGTGGCGTACAGTATTGAGCGAATCATGCGACCTCCTCGCAGCCTGATTTGGCCGAGATGAGTTCAGCTTAGCAGCGCCAGGAAAAGTTCGACGACCCACTCGATGACTTACACCCGCCGTCTATTCGGACATTAAATCGCCACGTTCATTACTGATGCCGTGCGGGACATGGCCCGTAGCCACCACCTGTCGTGCACGCTCGCAATGGCCGGCCTGATCATCAAAAAAAACATCAGCCGCAAACGCTTCCAAAAAGGCCGACTTATCCAGTCCGCCGAGAAACAGCGATTCATCAAGGCGGATGTCCCAGTCACGCAACGTGCGAATGACCCGCTCATGGGCGGGCGCCGAGCGTGCAGTGACCAGCGCTGTGCGGATCGGGCAGGCATCATCAGGGAACTCGCGCTGTAACAGGTTCAAGGCCTCCAGGAAGCCCTTGAAAGGCCCCCCGCGCAGCGGATTGCGTGCTGAGTTGCGCTCCAGCGACTGGAACGCCGCAAGGCCACCCGACTGATAGATACGCTCTGACTCGTCTGAGAACAGCACTGCGTCGCCGTCAAAGGCGATGCGCAGTTCATTGTTTTCAGCGCGTCGGGCGCCGCCAGAGAGAATCGTCGCGGCTGCAAACCCTGCATCCAGCGCACTGCGAACATCGTCAGCATGGGTCGACAAAAACAGGTCGCAGCCAAATGCATTGAGGTATGGGTGAGGGTTGCGCCCGCCAGAGAATGCCGCGCGGGAGATACCCAGGTCGTGATGCTGGATCGAGTTGAACACCCGCAGCCCGGTGTCTGCGCTGTTGCGTGACACCAGCACCACCTCTACCCGCTCGCGCCCTAGGCTGGCATTGAAGCTGAGGAGCTTTTTGACCAACGCAAAGGCATCCCCTGGCTCAAGCACTTCATCCTCATGTTCGATCTGGTACTGGCGATAAGCCTCAATCCCTTGGGTCAGATAAACCTGGTGGCTGACGCTCAAGTCGAACAGTGCCCGAGACGAGATGGCCAGTACCAGTTTGCCCTTTAAGCCTTTGCTCATGTCATCTGCGCCACGTGGTTGAAGGGTTTAAGGTAGCTCGTCGGGCTCAAGCAGCAAGGCCAGACGAATGTGATGAGCCAGCTCGCCTTCGCTGAGCCGAGACTTCAACTCACCGAAGAACTCACCGTCACGCACGACAAACAGTGCAGGAAGGTGGAAGATCTCATAGCGCTCGACCAGCCCACCGTTGTTACCCGCGTCGATCCAGCACAACTGGTCAATGGGTAACTGCATGTCGGGCAACATCTTGCGTGCCACTCGACAGCTCGAACACCCGATACTGGTGAACACCACCAGCGAGGTGCCAGGCAACGTCAGCAGGCGCTGGTCCGCATCAAAGTCAGTCAGTTCCATTTCAGTCACTATACTCACCAAAACAATATCAAATTGCTGGCACTCGGAGTGTGCGTACATGGGTTGTTTTTTACCTCACCCAGATAATGTCCCTGTTGAGATAACCCCCCGCAAACAAGCTTCTCTTTCGCGCCACAAGCTGCACTCTATCAGCCTCGCAGGCGTCGCATGCAATAGTGACAGAGGGTGGCGACGCGGCACGGCAGTCGACATGTACATGCCAAGCCTGGGTGAAACAGCGCACTACCCCGGCTATATCGCCTGGTGCAAGAAACAGCCCGGGGGCTATCGGATTGGCGTGGCCTTTACTGATGACCAAACCCTGTTTGGCGCACGCATGGGCGAGCAGGTGTGTCAGATCGAACACTATTACCGCCTCCAGCATGAGCAAAACCAACTCCCCGAAAATATGGAAGCCTTGGCGCTGGAATGGATCAATCGTCACGCGGTGGAATTCTCCCAAGCGACCCTGGATCATGCATTGGCACAACCTGCGCTTGATTAAAGGGATGTATGCCCATTGTCGAATAACCGCTTAACGCGTTAAGGTTCGGCTCCCCGATGCGCTCAATCAAGCTGTGCTCCGCCGCACGGGGATCGCTGGCGGCCGGCACCCGTGACCTGACGAGTAACACGATGGCTGATTTACCGATCGACGACCTTAACGTTGCCTCCAACGAAACCCTGATCACACCTGAACAGCTCAAGCGCGAGATTCCTCTCAGCGATACAGCGCTGCAGACCGTGACCAAGGGGCGTGAGGTCATTCGCAACATCCTGGATGGCAAAGACCATCGACTGTTCGTTGTCATCGGGCCTTGCTCGATCCACGACCTCAAGGCTGCCCACGAGTACGCCGAGCGTCTCAAGGTGCTCGCGGCACAAGTCAGCGACACGCTGTATCTGGTCATGCGGGTTTATTTCGAAAAGCCACGGACTACCGTGGGCTGGAAAGGCCTGATCAACGACCCGTACCTGGACGACTCGTTCAAGATCGAAGACGGTCTGCACATCGGCCGCAAATTGCTGCTGGACCTGGCCGAAATGGGCCTGCCAACCGCTACAGAAGCCCTTGATCCGATTTCCCCGCAGTACCTGCAAGACCTCATCAGTTGGTCGGCGATTGGCGCACGCACCACCGAGTCGCAGACTCACCGCGAAATGGCCTCCGGCCTGTCCTCGGCCGTGGGCTTTAAAAACGGCACGGATGGCGGCCTGACCGTGGCGATCAACGCCTTGCAATCGGTTTCGAGCCCACACCGCTTCCTGGGGATCAACCAGGAAGGGGGCGTGTCCATCGTCACCACCAAGGGCAACGCTTACGGGCACGTGGTATTGCGCGGGGGTAACGGTAAGCCGAACTATGATTCGGTCAGCGTAGCCCTCTGCGAGCAGGCACTGACCAAGGCTAAAATCACCCCGAACATCATGGTCGACTGCAGCCACGCCAACTCCAACAAAGACCCGGCGCTGCAACCGCTGGTGATGGAGAACGTGGCCAACCAGATCCTCGAAGGTAACCAGTCGATTATTGGCCTGATGGTTGAAAGTCATCTGAACTGGGGTTGCCAGGCAATTCCCAAAAACCTTGAAGACTTGAAGTACGGCGTCTCGATCACCGATGCCTGCATCGACTGGGCGAGCACCGAGAGCACCTTGCTCAGCATGCATGCCAAGCTCAAGGACGTACTGCCAAAACGTTCTCGCGGCTGATTCTCCAGCGCACACAAAAACGCCGGGCTAGCCCGGCGTTTTTATGCAGTGTTGTTTCAGGTCTTGGCTTGGGCGCGCTTGTGACGCTCCATGTAGCGCTCTACATAGGAGCATGAGGGGATCACCTCATAGCCCATTTTCTCGGCGTAATCGAGTGCCTGCTCAGTCAAGGCCGCCGCAATACCGCGGCCACGAAGGGCGTTGGGTACAAACGTGCGATAGATATCCAGAGTCTGCTTACCCAAATCCATGTAGGTCAGGTAGGCCCGGTGACCGTCGATTATGGTCTCAAACTGGTGACCTGCCTGGTCATGGTGGATGGACAGCGCCTCGCTCATCATTACTCCTCGCGGGTCTTGGACTTTGACCCTACCTTACTGGTGTTTTTCCGCCGAGGGAACTACTAGGATCTGTTCCCGTTTCATTGCAAGCCGCGTCGCTGGCTAAATTTGACACACGACCCGAAGGGACGAAAGCCCACGTGGCTGCAATGAAACGGGAACAGACCCTAGGGTAGTCGCTCTCGCAATTGATGCTCAGTGAGGGCGCGCATGCAGAGGCGGACGAAAAACCCTCGATCAAGGATTTTCCCAGGCTATGCAGCGAATGCGTCCAGAACATTTGCGGAAGGTTGAAGCTAAGACGCAAGCGCCCTCTTGAAGTCACTTCGGGCTGTCTTTATATTTGCACACCGCACGCTGGCGGCTACCAAAAAACAGCTGATTTGTCAGACACAATCTGTTAAATCTAGCCTATTGGCTTTGATTGCCAATTATTTTTTTTGGTTCTTGCGCTAGGTCAGTTTACTTACTACAAGTAATGGGTAGTATGTACGCCGGCTGTTTCCTCATGTTGAAGGAGCAGCTTCAATTAGAAAGTCCTTGAAGGGGAACACGATGAACAACGTTCTGAAATTCTCTGCTCTGGCATTGGCCGCAGTTCTGGCTACCGGTTGCAGCAGCGTATCTAAAGAAACTGAAGCCCGTCTGACTGCAACTGAAGATGCAGCAGCTCGTTCCCAGGCTCGTGCTGACGAAGCCTACCGCAAAGCTGACGAAGCTCTGGCTGCTGCTCAAAAAGCACAACAGACTGCTGATGAAGCTAACGAACGTGCTCTGCGCATGCTTGAAAAAGCAAGCCGCAAGTAATAGTCCTTCGGGATTATTATCGAAGCCGACCCATTCATGGGTCGGCTTTTTTTATGCCCGCCCGTAACTAAGCAGGGCACAAAAAAACCGCCAGGGAGTTAACCGTGGCGGCTGGTCAATGCTTTAGTGCTATTACTGAACGTAGTCCAGGGACTGCCCCACCGGCGCTGCGGTATTGGCAATACCAATCTCTTCGGGTATCCCGGTTTCAGCACCGACAACAGGGAACGCTTTGTCCTTGTCGATCTGGATGCTGTTTTCCAAGTCCTTATGCTTCAGCAGAAAATTGATAAAGGCCGCGTACTTGTTTTGCAAGTCTTCGGGAGTCAAATGCGACTTGTCACTTTTTGCAAGCAGTGATCCATCTTTGACATTCAGCGGTTCGTGCACCTCAAGGAAGACCTTGCCGCCACTGACACCGATTTTGTAAGGCTCGTTAATGATTCTGACGGGGGTGCCTACCGGCACCAGCCTGGCCATTTCAAGCACGTTCTTGTTCAACATTCGGAAGCAGCCATGGCTGGTGCCAGTGCCGATACCAAACTTGGCGTTCGAGCCATGAATCAGGTAGCCCGGCATGCCAAGCGTGAACTTGAAGGGCCCTAGCGGGTTATCAGGGCCTGCAGGCACGACATTAGGCAGTGGATCACCGTTCAGGGCGTGCTCGGCCTTGATCGAGGCAGGCGGCGTCCAGGTAGGGTTAGGCGTTTTGGCGGTTACCCGCGTCTGGCCCAGCGGCGAACCCCAACCTTCCCGGCCAATACCCAGCGGAAAGGTGTAAACCTTGTTCTGATCCTTGGGGAAGTAGTACAACCGGTACTCAGCCAAGTTGATCACAATGCCTTCGCGCTTGCCCGGCGGCAAGATGAACTGGGTCGGCAGCACAATGTCGGTGTCGACGATCGATCCATCCAGATTCTTTTTGACCGGCAACCAGGCATCGACCCCCGGGTTGGCGGCAATCATTTCCGAATAACCCAGTTCATATTCGTTGCCAAGGTCAGAAAAGGAGTCCTCGTACTTGCCCTTGATGACCTGGACCTGCCCGACCACGTCTTCACCTGGAGGCGGCAGCGCAAATTCAAGCGCATAAACGGGGCCCGCAACACACAGTGCGGCAACTGACAGGTAGCGGGTGACGGCAGGTAGGCGCGACAACATCCGGGACATCCTTCGCAGAATCAACGGGGGATAAAAAAGGGAGTGTACACGCCGCCCTGAAAAGCCGGGAGGCGTCGTAGTACGTCTTAAGGTTTCAGACAGATTGAATCATAGTTCAAAGCGCAACTCAGGCCAGATAGGCTCTGTGCCACGACGTTGCGACTCGATGATCGCCCGGCACAGCGGGCACAGCCGATGGTCCTGAAAAACCTTGCGCGTGACATTTGACCAACGCGGCTGCGCAGGCAGTAACGAGCCACACAACGTGCGATCAATCGTGCCACCCAGCTCCAATTGGCGCGTCACCAAATGCACCCGTACTTCCTGGCAGGCGAACAAATCGAGCTGTTCATCGGGCTCGATCAGTTGATAAGCATGTAAAGACCAGGCAGGACGCGACATCAGGGGCTCCAAATCGGGGGGGCGCCACCTTAGCCGAAAGCATGCCGCTAGAAAAGCATCAAAGCAGCGGTTTTAGGGTTGGCCACACATTATCCAGTAACCGGCCCTGTGCATTCGCCTTCGGATGGAGTCCGTCCGCCTGGATAAACTCCGGATGACCGCCCACGCCTTCCATGAAAAACGGCACCAGCGAGATCTTTTTCTCACTCGCCAGATCGCGGTAAACCTTGGCAAAAGCCTGGGTGTAACGCGCACCATAATTGGGCGGTAACAGCATGCCCAACACCAGCACCTTCGCACCGGCTTTTTGCGAGGCATCCACCATGTCGGCAAGATTTTGTTTCAATTGAGTGATAGATTGGCCTCGCAGCCCGTCATTGGCTCCCAGCTCAACAATCACCACCTGCGGCTGATGCTCTGCAAGCAGTGCTGGCAAGCGCGCAAGCCCGCCTGCGCTGGTGTCGCCACTGATTGAAGCATTGACCACCTGGTCGTCATAACCCTGCTCTTTCAAGCGCTGTTGCAGCAAAGACGCCCACCCCAGGCGAGCATCGAGGCCCAAAGCCGCACTAATGCTGTCGCCGACGATCAAAATTGTTCCCGCCGCTGCATTCTGCGCTATACACATCAGGGCCAGAGCAGCACTTAAAAACCACGTACGCATTGGATTCTCCATGGGCGAAAGTATTCTCACCGCGCAGAACCTTAGCAAAGTGGTTCCCAGCGCGGAAGGCGAGTTAACCATCCTGCACCCTTTAAGCCTTGAGCTGCACAAAGGCGACAGCCTGGCGATAGTCGGGGCATCCGGTTCCGGAAAATCCACCCTGCTGGGCCTGCTGGCCGGGCTCGATCTGCCCAGCCAGGGCGAAGTCATGTTGGCCGGACACGCGCTCAGCACACTGGATGAAGACCAACGCGCTCGCGTGCGCGCTGAACACGTCGGCTTCGTCTTCCAGTCGTTCCAACTGCTCGACAGCCTCAACGCGTTGGAAAACGTGATGCTGCCAATGGAGCTGGATGGCCGCAAAGACGCCCGCGAACACGCGCGGCATCTGTTGGAGCGTGTCGGCCTAGGCCAGCGCCTGGGCCACTCGCCGCGCCAACTGTCCGGCGGCGAACAACAGCGCGTCGCCATTGCCCGCGCATTTGCCGCCACCCCGGACGTGCTGTTTGCCGACGAGCCCACCGGCAACCTCGACAGCCACACCGGTGAGCGCATCACCGACTTGCTCTTTGAACTGAACAAAGAACGGGGCACCACGCTGGTGCTGGTGACCCATGACGAACGTCTGGCCCATCGCTGCCGACGCCTGATCCGCCTTGAAGCTGGCCACTTGGTCGGCCCTCTGGAGCCTTGATGGCACGCCTGCCACTGCTGCGCCTGGTCAATCTCGCCTTTCGCCAACTGCTGCGCGATGCCCGTGCAGGCGAGTTACGGGTGTTGTTTTTCGCCCTGCTGGTCGCAGTGGCTGCCAGCACCGCCATCGGCTACTTCGGCGCCCGCCTTAATGGCGCGATGGTGTTGCGCGCGACCGAATTCCTGGGCGCCGACCTGGTGCTGGAGGGCAGTTCACCGGCTCGTGAAGAACAAATCAAAGTCGGCAAAGAACTGGGCCTGCAACATGCCCGGATCGTCGAATTCTCCAGCGTGATTGCCACCGACAACGGCATTCAGTTGTCCAGTATCAAAGCCGCCGACAGCGCCTATCCACTGCGCGGGGCACTCAAAAGCGCTACCCAACCCTTTGGGCAAGAACAAACCGGCGGCGGACCCAAGCCCGCAGAAGCCTGGGTTGAACCCAGGCTGCTGACCGCACTCGACCTGAAGGTGGGTGACGAGATTGATGTCGGCTCAAAAACCGTCAAGATCACCCGTGTTCTGACCTACGAACCCGATCGCGCCGGTAACTTTTACAGCCTGACCCCGCGCGTGCTGATCAATCTGGACGACCTTCAAGCCACGGGTATCGTGCAACCGGGCAGCCGGGTCAGCTTTCGCGAACTGTGGCGCGGCGAAGCGCCTGCGCTTGAGTCGTATCGCCAAACAATCAAACCCGGCCTCGATGCCAACCAGCGCCTGCTGGACGGCCGCGATGGCAACCAGCAGATTGGCGGCGCCCTGGGCAAGGGCGAGCGTTACCTGAATATGGCCAGCCTGGTGGCGGTCTTACTCGCTGGCGTTGCAGTTGCCTTGTCGGCAAGCCGTTTCGCCATTCGCCGTTTTGACGCCAGCGCACTGCTGCGCTGCCTGGGCTTGTCGCGTCGAGAAACACTGTGGCTGTTTGCCCTGCAACTGGCCATGATCGGACTGCTGGCCAGTCTGGCTGGCGCTCTGCTCGGCTGGCTTGCGCAACTCGGCCTGTTCGCCTTGCTGCACGACTTGCTCCCCGCAGACGTACCGCCCGGCGGCCTGATACCGGCGATTGCCGGGATGGGCACCGGGCTGGTGGCACTGGCAGGCTTTGCCTTGCCACCCTTGGCCGCACTGGGGCGCGTCCCCCCGCTGCGGGTGCTGCGCCGTGACATCTTGCCGATCCCTGCCAGCACCTGGAGCGTCTACGGGGCCGCGCTGCTGGCCCTGGGTCTGATCATGTGGCGAATGAGCCTGGATCTGGTGCTAACCTTCGCCTTGCTCGGTGGCGGCGTTATTGCTGCGCTGGTGCTTGGCAGCCTGTTGTTGCTCGGCTTGCAGGGGCTTCGTCGCGGCTTGGCCGGGGCCTCATTGC
The DNA here is from genome assembly GCF_044762555.1 of Pseudomonas sp. NPDC096917. Taxonomy (NCBI): domain Bacteria; kingdom Pseudomonadati; phylum Pseudomonadota; class Gammaproteobacteria; order Pseudomonadales; family Pseudomonadaceae; genus Pseudomonas; species Pseudomonas sp. NPDC096917. Next base: position 195,358 of record NZ_JBIWEO010000005.1, read on the forward strand.
CTTGGCGCCTGGGTTTGGGGCAGTTACTGCGCCAGCCCTTGGCTGCTGCGGGCCAGGCTCTGGCCTTTGGCCTGATTCTGTTGTCCATGGCGCTCATTGCCTTGCTACGCAGTGAGTTACTCGACACGTGGCAAAACCAGTTACCTAAAGACGCGCCCAACTACTTTGCACTCAACATCCTGCCCGCCGACAAAGACACCTTCGGCGCGCGCCTGCATGAACTTCAAGCGCAGGCAGCGCCCATCTACCCCGTGGTTCCCGGACGCTTGATCAGTATCAACGGCGAGTCGGTGCAAGTACTGGTCACCAAAGACTCCAGCGGCGACAAAGCCGTGCAGCGCGACCTCAGCCTGACCTGGGCGGCCGACCTGCCCGCGGGTAACGAACTGACGGCGGGCCAGTGGTGGACGACGCAGCCAAACGGCGAAATCCCGGGCGTGTCGGTTGAGGCCAAGGTGGCCGAAAGCCTGAAGCTAAAACTGGGCGATCACTTGGTGTTTACCGTGGCCGGGGTTAACCGTGAGGCCCAGGTCACCAGTTTGCGCAGCATCAACTGGGACAACTTTCAGCCCAACTTCTTCATGATCTTCCAACCCGGTACCTTGCAGGATTTGCCAACCACCTACCTCACCAGCTTTTACCTGGCGCCGGGTCACGACAAAGAAATCATCGAGCTGTCACGCAGTTTCCCGGCAGTGACCATTCTGCCGATTGATGCCTTGCTCGAGCAGCTGCGCAGCATCCTGGCGCAAGTCACGATTGCCATTGAGTACGTGCTGTTGTTCGTCTTGGCGGCGGGGATGGCGGTGCTATTTTCCGGCCTGCAGTCCACCCTGGATGAACGCATTCGCCAAGGTGCCCTGCTACGAGCACTCGGCGCTGAGCGCAAATTGCTGACCAAGGCCCGCCGTATCGAGTTCGGACTGCTGGGCGCCACCAGCGGCTTGCTGGCCGCGCTGGGCGCAGAGCTGGTGAGTCTGGCGCTGTACCGCTATGCCTTTGACCTGCCTTGGCATCCCCATCCGTGGCTGTTGCTGCTGCCTGTGCTCGGCGCCGTGATGGTCGGCGGCGCAGGGGTTTTTGGCACCCGCCGGGCGCTGAATGCCAGCCCGCTGACAGTGCTGCGCGAGGGCTGATAGACTCGCGCCCCTCTTTACCAACGGATTGCCCATGAGTCGCTACCGCCCTCCTCGCCCTGCCGGCACCGCGCTGATCACCCCCGAAGGTGAAGCGCGGATGCGCGCCGAACTGCATGAGCTGTGGCATGTGCGCAGACCGCAAGTCACGCAGTCGGTCAGTGAGGCTGCGGCTCAGGGTGATCGTTCGGAAAACGCTGAATACACCTACGGCAAGAAAATGCTGCGCGAGATCGACAGCCGTGTGCGCTTTCTCACCAAGCGCCTTGAAAGCCTGAAAGTGGTGAGCGAAAAACCCAGCGACCCGAACAAGGTGTATTTCGGCGCCTGGGTCACGATTGAAGATGAAGAGGGCAAACAATCGCGCTACCGCATCGTCGGCCCCGATGAACTGGACCTTAAACAAGGCCTGATCAGTATCGACTCTCCTCTGGCCCGAGCCTTGATAGGCAAATCGCTGGATGCCGAAGTCCGCGTTCAAACCCCCACCGGGGAACAGTGGGTTTATATAGTCGCTATTGATTACCCCTGATCAACAGCGCCGCTGTTTTTTCCAGGTATGCAAGCCCCTGAATACCCCGGCTGCATACGCTGATTAACGCAGGGTAATCAGACCCTGACGCGACACACGGATCAGATTGCGAATGACCTGTTCTGCCTGTTCTGCGGCGGGAGACTGAATCACTGCCAAGTCAAAACTGTCATCGGCAAAGCGCGTCAGCCCGTCACCCTCTTCAACAAACTGAATCAGAAACGCCGAAGCCCGACCTTTGCGACGTGGCCAGCCATCCAGATAACGCAGCAGCGTTGGCTGATGTTTACCACCCAGAAGGATTTGTGGATTGCGAAAAGTCTGATTGGCCGTGATCGGCGCAAGACGTACGAAGGGACGTGGCTGACTCATGTATCGGTTCTCCGCCTCAAGGTTCTGCGTGGCAGGTGAGAGGCAACACCGAACCAGCGCTTTAGCGGTATTTCGAGGCTTGCTCAAGCCTCTTAGACGGTCTCTCGACCCTCTGGCGCCCCGCAAGTAGCTGTTTAAATCGGCGCAATAAACATCCTAGATAAAGCCGGTTACAACTGTCAAGAATCATGTTCCCCGATAGACAGTTGGCGAATTCAAACCACTGAAACCCCTGCGTCACAATCCCTTGTTAGCCTGCCTCCAAAAATCGTTAGTCACACTTGATCAGGAACCCGTCATGAGCGACGAGAAAGACAAGGGCACCCTACTTCCTGCCGATACCAGCCGCCGTCGCTTCCTCGCCGGTGCTGCCGCGCTGGGCGTAGGCGCCGCGACCTTGAGCGCTTACGGGAGCAGTGAACATGACAGCCCGGTCAAGGTGCTGCCCCTGACCCCCGCCGAGCTGGACAAAAAACTCCGCGAAAAGGTGAAAACCATCGTGGTGATCTATGCCGAGAACCGCAGCTTCAACAACCTGTTTGCCAATTTCCCGGGTGTAGAAAAACCCTTGTCCGCACTCACGCCCGCCGATTACCAGCAGCGAGATCGCGATGGCAGTCTGTTGCACACCCTGCCACCGGCCTGGGGCGGCATCTTGCAAATAGGTCCGCAGACTGTTGACGGGGTGACTTACGAACAGGGCGTGCAGTTTCAGGAAAACCTGCCTAACGCACCGTTCGCGCTCAAGGGCCCGAACCACGAGGACCTGCCGCTAAGTCTGGTGACCCGCGATCTATGGCACGTGTTTTATCAAAACCAGATGCAGATCAACGCTGGCAAGAACGACCAGTTCGTGGCCTGGGCAGACTCCGGGGGCTTACCGATGGGCTACTACGCGCAGTCGCAGTACTCGCTGCGCCTGTGGGACGTGGCGCGCGAGTTCGTGCTGTGCGACAACTTCTTTCAGGGCGCATTCGGCGGCTCGTTCCTCAACCACCAGTATTTGATCAGCGCCACCGCGCCGTTCTACCCGAATGCCGCCACCTCGGTGGCCAAGTCCCAGATAGCGACGTTGCAAGGCGACGACCCGACCGGAACGCGCCTAAAACCGCTGGACAAAACCCCGGACAGCGCCATGACCGGTGCACCGCAGTTCGGCCCCAGCGCCCTCACGCCGGATGGTTTTGCCGTCAACACCATGGCTCCGCCCTACTGGCCAACCTGGATTCGTGACCCCGAGCGCCCGGACTATTCCAAGCCCGACCTGCCGAGCGTGCTGGTGCCACAAAGTCACGAGCACATCGGGGACAAGCTGAGCAAAAAGAATATCGACTGGGCCTGGTACGCGGGTGCCTGGCAAGCCACCCTGGACCAGTACAAGGATTCGGGCGGCATTCCGAAAATCCCGAACTTCCAGTACCACCACCAGCCGTTCAACTACTTCACCCAGCAAGGCCCGGAAAACCCGGCTGAGCGCAGCAAGCGCTTACGCGACGCAGGCCTGGGTGACGAAGCCGCCACCAACCACTTCCTGGCCGATGCCGAAGCCGGCACCTTGCCTGCCGTGTCTTTCTACAAGCCTCAGGGCAACCTAAACCTGCACGCCGGCTATGCCGATGTGGCCAGCGGCGACCGACACCTGGACCGTACACTCAAAGTGCTGCGCAACAGCCCGCAATGGGAAAACATGGTCGTGGTACTCACCGTGGACGAAAACGGCGGATGGTGGGACCACGTGGCGCCGCCCAAGGGCGATCGTTGGGGTCCCGGCACGCGAATTCCTGCACTGGTGGTGTCGCCCTTCGCCCGTAAAGGCACGGTTGACCACACGGTGTATGACACCGCTTCGATCCTGCGCTTTATCACCCGTGTGCATCAGCTGGAAGTGCTCGACGGTCTAAAACAGCGTGACGATGCAATGAAAACGCGCGGACAAGCGCCCATGGGTGATCTCACCAACGCCCTGACGTTCTGACACAGGCCGCTTATGCCCTGCGCTACACGCATAAAAAATCCGCAGCCCTGATCGGGGCTGCGGATTTGTGTGCGTACAGGCTACGGTTTAATCGGCAATGGCACGGTCGATCGACAACTTGCCAGCGCCTTCGAACAACACCGCCACAGTGCCCCCCAGCAAAGCCAAAGCGAATTCATAGCCGTTGTTGGCCATAAACAAACCGTTATGGATGTGCACCGAGAAGATCGCCACCAACAATGTAAACGACAAGCCCAATGCCGCTGGTCGCGCCAGCAACCCCACAATCAAAGCCAGCCCGCCAAAGAACTCAGTGCCGCCCGACAACAGCGCCATCAGCGTACCGGGCGCCAGGCCAATGCTTTCCATCCATTGCGCAGTGCCTGCCAGGCCACCGCCACCGAACCAGCCAAAAAGCTTTTGCGAGCCGTGAGCGGCAAAGACGATGCCGACGAAGATCCGCAATACAGTCAAGCCGTAACCGGCACGTGTTCCAAGAACGGTCTGGATCAATTTGCTCATGGTGCAGTCCTTTGAATCAGTGGGGAATTGGACGCTATATTAATCAGTTTTTATTATGTTAAAAGTCGAATAAACCCAGCATAAGAATCGAATTATTCGATTATTTACGAGAGGCCACTGTCTGCCCCGCAGGCTCCAAAGAGTCCCGCTCACGGTCGAAGGCCAAATAGTATTTATTCACGCTATTAACATAGCTGACGCCACTCATCCCCACCTGTTCCATGGCAATTCGTTCCACCTGAAAAAACCATTGATTGGGGTTCAACCCCCGGCGCCTGGCCTCCGCCCGCATGGCCTGCACCCGCTCAGGGCCCATGTTGTAAGCGGCCAGCACAAAGGCCATACGCTCACGCTCGTTAAGTTTGGGGCTGGAGAAGAATTTGCGGCGAATCATGGCCAGGTACTTGGCGCCGGCCTGCACATTGTTGTCGACGTTTTTAATGTCATTGACCCCCACCCGCTGCGCGGCGGAAGGGGTAATTTGCAGCAGCCCGGTGGCGCCACCCGAACCCCGCGCGCCCGGATCCAGAGCCGACTCCTTAAACGCCAGTGCTGCCAGATTCAGCCAGTCCATACCCTGCTGCCTGGCATGCTTTTGCAGCACGGGGCGCAATTTTTCCAGCTTCTGCCTGTCGGCTTTGGCCAGCGGGTTATGCACGCGATACAAACGTCGGTACACCCGCTCAAACGCAACATCCTGATTGGACGGTGCCTTATAACCCGCCAAGAACTTATCGATACTGGCGTGCAACATGGACGCATCGCGGCGCACAAACCAACGCATCGCTGCCGGTTCGCTGATCAGGACCTGGCGATCAAAACGCAACTTGGGCATTAACGTGGCCCAGCGCTCGGCAATCGGTTTTTCGACAATCGTCAGATGAAAAATCCCGGCCTGCACCATTTCCAGCACATCTTCCACCGCCAGGCTCGGATCGACCCACTCCACCTTTACCGGGGGCAACTTGCGTAACGCCAGCTTTTGGTTGATCAGATTGATCGACTCACCCGCGGCACTGCCAGTGGTCAGCGCCACTGTTCGGCCCGACAGCTGTTCGAATCGGGTGTAACGGTGTTCGCCTTTAACCCCGACCAGCAGCAAGGGCACCCGGTCGATAACAGGATCGCTCGGGCTTACCGCATGAGTGGGTTTGACGTCCAGCAACTCCCCCGGCGCCATTAAGTCGCCCTCGCCGCGCATCAACGCACCGAGCATCTGGTCTTTGGCCTTGGGGATAATTTTGAAGGTGATTTCTTGCCCGTCACGGGCATGCGCATTGAGGTAGCGCTCGAAGGCGCGCAGACGGTGATATTCAACACCGATGTCTTCGCCCTGCACTTCGCCAGAGCTGTTGCGGCTTTGATTCACCAGCACCCGCAGAACCTGACTGCTGCGAATTTGCGCCAGATCGCGGGCCTGACTTGGCTGCCCGACCTGCAAAGGTCCAGCCAGGCGTGCCATCACCGGTATCGGCAACAGCATCAGGCACAGCGCAATCAAAAGCGTAGGTTTCGTCATCCGTTCTCCGCAAAGAATACAGTCCAGCCGCGCGTCGGATTACCCGACAATCGGTCGCCCCAGTTGGGGATTCCAGCGCTGGAAACAGAGCGCAATACAGCCAATGCACCCTGAAATAGAAACGGGCATTGGGTTATTGCGGCATTCAAAGACAACCATAACCGTCTGTAGTTCTTGGTTTTTCTTATAAATCTACAGCTCTGATATGCTTCGCGGCCTGTGGCCTGAGGTAGCACCATGCAACTCATCGATATCGGCGTCAACCTGACCAATCCAAGTTTTGACGGTAAACACCGCGCTGTTTTAGAGCGTGCTTATGCTGCTGGCGTCGCACAATTGGTCCTCACCGGCACCAGCGTTGAAGGCAGCGAACAGGCCTTGCACCTGTGCCGCGAGCTGGACGAAAACGGGGATCGGCTGTTCACCACCGCCGGCATTCACCCGCACTCGGCCAGCGACTGGAACGGCGACAGCGCCCAGCGTTTAATGGCCCTGCTCAAAGAATCCAACGTCAGGGCCGTGGGCGAATGCGGGTTGGACTTCAACCGCGACTTCTCCCCCCGCGCCCAACAAGAGAAAGTGCTCGAGGAGCATCTGGCGATGGCCGTGGAGTTGCAGTTGCCAGTGTTCCTGCATGAGCGCGACGCCAGCCAGCGCCTGCTGGAAATCCTGCGTAACTACCGCGACCACCTGCCAGCAGCGGTCGTGCACTGTTTCACCGGCGAGAAGCGGGCACTGTTCAGCTACTTGGACCTGGACCTGCATATCGGCATTACCGGCTGGATTTGTGACGAGCGGCGCGGCACCCACCTGCACCCGCTGGTGCGTGACATCCCGCGTGGTCGATTAATGCTTGAAAGCGATGCACCGTACCTGCTGCCGCGCACCTTGCGACCAAAGCCCAAAAACGGCCGCAATGAACCGGCCTACCTGCCGGAAGTCTTGCGTGAAGTGGCCGTGCACCGCGAAGAGAGCGAACAAGACCTCGCCGCCCACACCAGCGCCTGCGCTCGCGCATTCTTTGGATTGCCCACACTCAACGCGTAAAACCAAACCTTATAGCCGCTGCCGCAGACTGCGATAAGGACCGAAGGGCCTTGGCTGTCTATCCACAAACAGGGCCGCTGTGCTGCCCATCGCAGCCTCCGGCAGCGGCTACAGGATTCGCTCACCCACCCACCTTGACCCACATCAACACTGTCTTCACAGAGCAGCGGCACAATGATGGCACCTTGCCAATGTTGTTTCCGCAAAATCAGAGAAGACCGTCCATGGGTGCCTGGCTTAGCAACATCTCGCTTAAGTACAAATTCTGGGCCGTGAATGCAGTGGCCTTTGTCACGACGTTGCTGCTGGTGCTGTATGCCGTGCAACTCGAACAGCAATCGCGCAGTGATGCGGCGCACGCGAGTGCCGAGGCCCAAGCGCATTTACTCAGTGTCTGGCCCGCTGGGCAGGCGTGGCCTCAAGCCCGTGATCTGCTGCACATCGCGCCCGATAACGTCCCGACGCTTAACGATCAGCCACTCCCGCAGTTGAGTGACGCCAACGGTTGGGTGTCGATCAATCGCATGCCGCTGTTTGGGCAAAACCCGTTGTCAGGCGCCGCCGTGATCACCCGCGAGAATGGACAAAAGGTCGCCGTACTGGCTTATGCACCGAGCCTGGCTCAGGTGTTCGTGGAGCGCTTACCCAATTATGCGATGGCCGTTTTGGTGTTGATGCTGGCCATGCTCTGCGCCTCCCAATTGCTGATCCGCTTTTTGCTCAGCCAACTCAATACCCTTAAAGACGTCATGTTACATGTCGAAAAAACCGGGGACTTGTCAGCTCGCGTTCCACTGGCCTGCACCGATGAAGTCGGGCAGATGGCCGGCGCCTTCAACGCCATGCAGGCGGGTTATCAACGTGTGGTCAACACCGTGGCCGACACCGCCGCGCAGCTTGACGCCGGAGCAGCGCGCCTGGCCAGCAGCATGAATGAAGTGCAGCATGGCATGCTCGGCCAGCAAAGCGAGACCGATCAGGCCGCAACCGCGATTAATGAGATGACCGCCACGGTCTATCACATCGCCCAACACGCAGGCGCCACCCGCGATCTGTCGCAAACCGCCGACAATCTGGCCGGCAGCGGGCAACAAGTGGTCAGCCGCGTGCAACACTCCATCGCCAGCCTGTCGGACGGGGTACAAAAAACCGCCGAGATGATTCAGCAATTGGCGCAAGACAGCCAGAAGATCAATAACGTGGTCAACGTGATCCACAGCATTGCCGAGCAGACCAATTTGCTGGCACTCAACGCCGCCATCGAGGCCGCACGGGCGGGCGAGATGGGCCGCGGCTTTGCGGTCGTCGCCGACGAAGTGCGGCACTTGGCCAAACGCGTACAAACCTCCACCGACGAAATCACCTCCATGGTGTCGGCCTTGCAAACAGGCACCCGCGATGCGGTGGACTTTATGCAGGAAAGCGCGTTCAAGGCCGACGATTGCGTGCAACAAGCGCAGGAAGCAGGCACCGCCCTGGCCGAGATTACTCATGCCGTGGCGCAGATGCGCGAAAGCAACACGCAAATCGCGGTGGCCGCCGAGCAGCAAAGTCAGGTAGCAGAAGAAATGAACCGGGCCGTGGTCAGCATCCGCGATGTGACGGAAAACACCGTGCAGCAAACCGTCGATTCGGCCACCACCAGTAACCAGTTAGCCACACTGGCCGCAGCGCTGAACCGCGCCATTGGTCAGTTAAAACTATAAGGCCAATAGCCAGACTCGATTCGCCGTGCGCCCATCACGGCCCTATCCTCTGTTCATCCGGTTCAGACACAACTGAACCCTTGAAACAAGGAGATTGATCATGGGCAAACGTCATCCCAACCTACCCGCCTGGCAATGGCGCTCGAACCCACAGAGCAATCACAGCGCCAGCCATCAGGCTCTGAATCTGATCGCCATACCGATGATGGTACTGGCCTTTCTACTGCTGGCCTCTGGCGTATTCAGCAACAACGCATCGAGCGCCGTGATTGGTTTGGTCGCCTTGTTTGCCGGCATGCTGATACAGCGCCACAGCCGTCAGCAAGACGCCAAGGCTCAGGCTGCACAGCACAGTAAGACCTTTTAGCCGAAGATGGCGACGGTCTGGCGACTGATCGCTATCAGTTCGCCATTGGGTGCCCACAGATTGGCCGCCACATGACCGTAGCCGTCACGGGCATGCTCAATGACGGCCAGGTATTTGCACCATTCAAGGGTGCTGGCCGTAGGCAGCGGTTGCACAAACTCGATCGTCCAGGTCAGCGTGCTGCCCGCCGTGGGCTTGTTCAAAAGCGGCAGCAAGGCCGGTGGCCAGGCATCAACCAGCGCCAGCAGATGGGTTTCGGTCAGCGGCTGCTCTGCAACTTCCCCGTCAAAACGCACCCAACCGCCCATTTCTCGCGTGCCACGCCCGGTAAACGGAAGCGCGCCTACCGCCCAGCCCATGGACAAATGGCGCATAAACTCCGGCGTAACACCTTTGATGTAGGGCAACAATGGGCATTCTTGCGGCGCTTTCATCTGCGGCGCAGGCAAACTGTCGACCTTGACCAAAGACTCGCGTGCCGCGCCAAAACTGCCTTGGACCAGTGTCACCACCTGGCCTTTTTGCACCGCTCGCCCCAGCACCTGGCTCACGGCCTTGCCTTCACGCAGCACTTGCACTTCAAAACTGATCGGCACGCCAGGTTCGGCGGGGCCGACAAACGTGACCGCCAACGAGCGCAAGACACGCTCGACCGATACTTGAGCACGCATGGCTTCGTACTGCAAAGCCACCATCAACCCGCCAAAACCGGCACGCCCCTGCGCCCAATCTTCAGTGATCGTCACGTCTGACGGATTTTTGCGCACGGCCTCGACCAATTCTGAAAACTGCATACACACCTCAAAGCAGAAAATATGACGCGATACTACTGGTCTGTCTGACGCTGCACAGCGCTCATTTACGCCAAATCATCTGCTGAAAGGGCAGTCAGGCAGCAATACCTCGGGGCCGCTGACGAGGCACGAGGACTGCGATAGTTTGCGTTTCAAGATCAACAGATCGCAGCCTGCCCCAGCGCCCACGCCAGGCTGGTGTGCTGGCGATCTGGAAGTCGACCTGTCTCTAACCGCTAAAACGCGCGGCGCTCAATTTGATCAAGGCCCGATCAGCACGTTTTTCACCGCGTTTGAGCGTTGCACGCCATTGTTCGACGCACGGTTGCAGGTCCGGCTGCTGCTCTGCCTGCAACAGCCACTGCCAGGCGTCATGCCATTCACCCAAGGCCTTTTGCGCGTCCTTGAGCCGATTCATCAGCCCTGCCGGGATGCGTTCGAGCTCTGGATAAGCTTCGGCACCATAACGCACACGCTTGATCAACAAGCGGACTTCATGCCGATCATGCCCCGGATCATTCAATGCTTTGTGCAAGGCCTTCCACTGCTTGGCCAACACCGCTTCAATGCGCCCACGCACGCCACGCAGCAAGCCTTCACGCTCGCTGGCGCGTAAAAAGCGCGGGAACACATCGAGGATCATCAGCAGTTGCGACAGCTCAGTGCTGTCTGCCACCCGCTCGTAACTGCCTGCCAGCTGTTTCAAACGTCGCGCGGCCAGTGTTGGGTGACCGTGTTGCTCAAGGTGCGCGGCCAGCACTTCAAGGTCTCGCATTGGCGTTGTTAACACACCGACCTGAGACGCGGACATCTCGAGCTGAACCACACCCGGCAAGCCCCGCAACGGGCGTAACAAGCTGCGCAAGCGACGCACAGTCGTGCGCAGGTCGTGCAGCGCCTCTGGGTCAGTTTGAGCCTGCAAACGCGCCTGGCAGGCCAGCAATCTGACCTCCAGGCGCAGGCAATTGGCGACGATCCGATCAACCAAATCAGACATCCTTTACCTCCCCCGTCAAACCGGCTTAACGTCCGGCACGGGACTCACGAATATAGAAACGCGCTTTCTCGGCTTTGATGGTACAGCCCTCAAACGCTTCGAATTGCTGCTGAGTTTTTGCCGCAGTCAGCAAGGACAATGCCTTGGAATAGCTGACCGTGCCTGCAAAACCTTCAGCCTTGGCCAGGTCCAGCTCATGCCACGCAGCATCCAGCTGGGTACCGCAACTGTCACGATAAACCGTTTTCCCCGCGCAACCGGCCAATGCAATTGCAATCAATGGCACACAGATCCAAGCTTTCATGGTTCATCCCTCAAATTAATGTTCAGAGCCAACTAAGACGGGCTACAGGCCCAAAAGTGCCGTCATGCCAAACACGGCCCCCACGAGATTACCTCGCGATTTTCGATCCTCAAAAAGGCACCCTGAGCCAGATCGCTTCTACAGCCTAGCTGGCCGATACCATTTGAGCTGTCGTTAGACCTCACAAAAAGGCATTGTAAGCACTTGTCTGGCAAAGGGCCCTGTCATGAAAAAGCGGATTGCATTGGTACTAGGCTCAGGTGGCGCGCGAGGGTATGCCCATATCGGCGTGATACAAGAACTCGAAAGCCGCGGCTACGAGATCGCCTGCATTGCCGGTTGTTCGATGGGAGCGGTGGTCGGGGGCGTTTACGCTGCGGGCAAACTGGATCAGTACCGCGACTGGATTCAAAGCCTCGACTACCTGGATGTTTTGCGTCTGGTGGACGTGAGTTTTCGGCTGGGGGCCATTCGGGGAGAAAAAGTCTTCGGGCAGATCCGTAATATCGTGGGCGAAATCAACATTGAAGACCTGCGCATTCCCTACACAGCCGTCGCCACAGATTTGACCCACCAACAGGAAATATGGTTTCAGGAAGGCTGCCTGCACCAAGCCATGCGTGCCTCTGCCGCTATTCCCAGCCTGTTCACCCCCGTGATGCAAGGTAACCGCATGCTGGTGGACGGCGGTTTGCTCAACCCTTTGCCCATCGTCCCGGTAGTGTCCAGCCATTGCGACCTGATTGTCGCCGTGAACTTGAACTCAACCACGCAAAACCACTATCAATTGCCGGTCATTCAGCGCCCGGCAGCGTTTAAGGGGCGTTTTGATAACTTGATGAGTTCGCTGGGCTCGCACATCCCGTTTCGCACCAAACAGGCGGAGCACCTGCGCAACCTGGAGCAGGAACTGCTCAAACCGTTTGCCGAGCCGGCAGTTGAGGAGCCATTAGACCCTTGGCTTGAGTCGGCCTACCCAAAAAACCGGCAACCGGCAGTCGCCAATGAAGGTGCCCCCAAATCGGCCACAGGCTCGGTCATCGTCGACAACGTCGGCCCCGCGTCGTTACTGGACTTGATCAACCAGAGCTTCGAGGTGATGCAAACCTCATTGGCGCAATACAAGATTGCGGGCTATCCGCCCGACATTCTGATCAACGTGCCCAAACGGGTGTGCCGCTTTTTTGAGTTTTACAAAGCACCGGAGCTCATCGCTTTAGGCCGTGAAATTGCCAAGGACACGCTGGATCGCTATGAAGCCGATCAGCATGCCCGCTTGTAGTCCTATCGCTGGGTCAAATTTAGCCAGGCAAGGCGCAGAGCCTGAAGCGATCAGCCACCCAGCAACCGATACCCCACACCCGGCTCCGTCACGATAAAACGAGGGTTGGTCGGGTCGTCTGCCAGTTTTTGCCGCAGATGACCGACCACAATGCGCAGGTAGTGACTGTTCTCGATGTGGGTCGGGCCCCAAATATCCTTGAGCAATTGTTGCTGGGTAATCACCCGCCCCGGATGCCGTGCCAGTTGCGCCAGCACCGCGTACTCCTTGCGGGTCAGCGCCACTTCCAGACCGTCGAGCAGCACGCGGCGAAACGCCAGATCGATGGTTAAAGGGCCCAGCTCAACCGCCGCTTGCTGGGCCTCACCCGTTGGGGCCTGACGCAATAAGGCGCGGATGCGCGCCAAAAACTCCTGTATCCCAAATGGCTTGGTCACGTAGTCATTGGCCCCGCCGTCCAGCGCCTGGACTTTTTGCGCCTCACTGGCGCGCACCGAGAGCACCAGCACCGGCGCACTGGACCACTCGCGAAACTCGCGCAAGACCTGTTGGCCGTCCATGTCCGGCAAGCCCAGGTCCAGTACCACTACGTCCGGCTTGTTCAAGGCCGCCTGGCTCAAGCCTTCAGCCCCTGTCGCGGCTTCCAGCACGTTGTAGCCTTGAGACACCAGGCTGATGCGCAGAAACTTGCGAATCTGGGGCTCATCATCAATGACTAAAACGGTCGCGGGCAGGCTCATGGCAGTTCATCGCAGCAAGGATATGGCCAAAGAGTATCAGTCTTCACGCTCCGCCTCTTCCTGATCCATGGCCGGTTGATCGCGCAACGGCAAATACAAGGTGATGCATGTGCCCTGCCCGCCAATGCCTTGACCCACCGTGATACGGCCACCATGCGCGCCGACCATGCCCTGACAAATCGCCAAGCCAAGGCCCGTACCCTGCCCCCCACGATCACCACGGGCAGCGGTGTAGAACATGTCAAAAATCTTGGCCCGGTCCTCTTCGGGAATACCCGGCCCCTGATCGCTGACGGCAAACCACAACTCACCTTCGTCAGCCCCGGCGCTCAGTAACAACTGACCATGGGGCGGCGAGAAGCGCGCGGCGTTTTCCAGCACATTGATCAGCGCCTGTTCGATCAGGGCAGCATGGACGTGGAGCAAAGGTAACTGCGCCGGTACATCGACGCGCACCTGCAACGGCGCCAGCACGGCGCGTAAGCGGTTCAAGGCGCTGCCCACAATGTCGGCGGGTGACACCCAGTCACGGGCCAGTTTCAATGCGCCGTGGCCGAGCCGGGTCATGTCCAGCAAGTTCTGAATGTAGCGGTCCAGACGCTCAGCCTCATCGCGGGTGCCTTCGAGCAATTCGCGTCGATCCGCCAGCGCGATGGCCTCGCCCAAGGCCAGCAAGGTGTCGATGCTGCCGCGCATGGTGGTCAGCGGGGTGCGCAAATCATGGGACACCGACGCCAGCAACGCGCTGCGCAATTGTTCGGTTTCGCCATGCAAGCGCGCGGCTTCCAGGTCTTGCGCCAAGCGGGCGCGGGCCAGCGCCTGCGCCAGCGGTTGGCTCAGCGCCATCAGTAAACGTCGACGTTGGCCACTCAGTTGCTGACCCTCTTTGGGGCACACGCCGAGCAAGGCCAGCGGCCCGTCTTCAGCACTTAAGGGCCACCACCACCAATTGCCCATCGGCAAGGTGCCGGTACCTTTGCCCGCCGGCTGATCATGGCTCCAGGCCCAATCCGCAGCGGCCCGTTCCGATTCGTTAAAGTGCAGCGGACCGCCGGTTTCGACAGTCCAGCCGCCGTCGCCATCACGATTGAGCAGGCACACATTGAGTTCCTTCCAGGCGCTCAAATGTTGTGCAGCCGCATTGACCACTGCCTGGCGATCCGTCGCGGCCGTGAGCTTGCGCGACAGGTCGAGTAACTGTGTGGTTTCTTCCTGAGTATCACGCAACGCTTGCAGTTGCCGGCGCTGGCGGGCCGCCAGGTTACCGGTGAGCGCAGCCATCAGCAAAAAGAACAACAGCGTCAGCACGTCCTCTTCACGCTGAATGCTGAACGAGAAGTTGGGGGGGATGAACAGGAAGTCGTAAGCCAGAAATGACAGCGCAGCGCAGGCCAGCGCAGGCCCCAGGCTACTGCGCACCGCGACCAGCAACACCGCAGCCAAAAATACCAGCGAGATATTGGGCAGCGCCAACACGCTGGCGACCCCCCAGGCCAAAGCACTGGCCAGCACGGTGGCCGTGAGCGCCAGACCATAGTCAAACCACACCAACGCATGTTTGCCACGACTCACGGCGGGTTCGGGCGATGGCTCGTTGTCGAGGACGTTGATTTCCAGGCCGTGCGAATTGCGCAGCAAACGCGCCGCCAGCCCGCCACCGAACACACGTCGACGCCACGTTAACCGTGACTGTCCCACCAACAGCAGGCTGGCACGCCGCTCACTGGCGTGCTGGATCAGGGTTTTGGCCACCTCACCCGCGCGCAACAGCACCACTTCCCCGCCCAGCCTTTCAGCCAGTTGCTGGGCGTTTTGCAAGCGTAAACGCGATTGCTCGTCACGGGCGCTGCCGTTATCGACGTGCACCAAGCTCCAAGGCAAGTGCCTGCGCTCCGCGACGCGACTGGCATGGCGCACCAGGCGCTCGGCATGCCTGTCGCCATCTATGCCCACCAGCAAGCGGCCACGTAACGCAGGCGCCGACTGCCCTTGTTGGCGATAGCCTTTGTCGAGCTCATCATCGACGTACACAGCGGCGGTCTGCATCGCCAGTTCGCGCAGGGCATTGAGGTTGGTCTGGCTAAAAAACGCATCAATCGCCGCTCGCGCCTGCTCGGGCACGTAGACCTTGCCTTCGCGCAGCCGCTCCAGCAGTTCGCGCGGCGGCAGGTCGATCAGCAGCAGTTCGTAGGCTTCCTGCACGATCCAGTCAGGCAGGGTTTCGCGTACCTGCACCCCGGTGATGCCGCGCACTTGATCGTTGAGGCTTTCGAGGTGCTGGACGTTGACAGTGGTGTAGACATCGATCCCGGCGGCGAGCAGTTCTTGCACGTCTTGCCAGCGTTTCGCATGGCGGCTGCCGGGGGCATTGCTGTGGGCGAGTTCATCGACCAGCACCAATTTCGGTTTGGCCACGAGCAGGCCATCGAGGTCCATTTCTTCGAGCTCAACACCCCGGTATTGCGAGCGCAGCATGGGTTGCTGAGGCAACCCATTGAGCAATGCCTCGGTCTCGGCCCGACCATGGGTTTCGACCACCCCGGCCAACACCGCGACCCCTTGGCGCAGTTGGGTGTGGGCGGCTTGCAGCATGGCGTAGGTCTTGCCCACACCGGGGGCCGCGCCAAGGAACACTTTAAGCCGCCCACGGCCTGCGCGTGGCAAATCAGCTAACAGCGCATCGGCGCGACCGGAATTTGTCATGGGACCTACCTATTGAATACATAACCCCGAAGGAGCGAGCTTGCCTCGCGATCTTTTGATCTTGAAACACAATCAAAAGATCGCAGCCTGCGGCAGCTCCCGCCGGGGATCTATTTAAGCTGCGCCAACGCCTGATTCAATAACAGCACGTTAACCACCGGCGGGCCTACCAACGGCTGTTCAATGTGCTTTTGCACCAGTTGTTCAAGCGTTTCTGCGGGCACGTTACGCGCCGATGCAACCCGTGCCAGTTGATAGCGTATTGCCTCTGGTGGCAAGTGCGGGTCCAGCCCGCTGCCCGAGGTGGTCAGCAATGCCAGGGGCACCGGCCCTTGATCAGGCACGGAAAGCTGCGCAGCGCTTTCTTTGACCCGCGCGGCCAAGGCCGGGTTGCTCGGCGCCAGGTTGCTCGCCGAGCTGGCCACCGTGGCGAACGCCCCCGCAGAAGGCCGTGGGTGGAACCAGTTGTCGCCGGTAAAGTCTTGCGCGATCAGCGCCGAGCCCAACACCTGCCCTGCGCTGTCACGCACCAGGCTGCCATTGGCTTGGGCCGGGAACGCGACTTGGGCGATACCGGTCACGACCAGCGGGTAAACCACGCCAGTGATGGCGGTCATCAACAGCATCAGGCTCAGGGCCGGACGTAAAAGAGAAGCCATGATTAATTCCTCCGAAAGCGCTTAAACCAAGTGCAACGCGGTGAGCAGCATGTCGATCAGTTTGATGCCGATAAATGGCACCACCAACCCACCCACGCCATAGATCAGCAAGTTGCGACGCAGCAAGTGCGCGGCACTCGCCGCCTGCACCCTGACCCCGCGCAGGGCCAGCGGAATCAGCACAACGATGATCAGGGCGTTGAACACGATGGCTGACAAGATCGCGCTCTGCGGGCTGTTGAGGTGCATCACGTTGAGCACCCCAAGTTGTGGGTAGACCGAGGCAAACAGCGCGGGCAAGATGGCGAAATACTTGGCCACGTCGTTGGCGATGGAAAAAGTCGTCAGCGCGCCACGAGTCACCAGCAGTTCTTTACCGATTTGCACCACGTCCAACAGCTTGGTCGGGTCGCTGTCGAGGTCGACCATGTTGGCCGCTTCACGCGCCGCCTGAGTACCATCGTTCATCGCCATGCCAACGTCTGCCTGCGCCAGCGCCGGGGCGTCGTTGGCCCCGTCGCCACACATGGCGACTAAACGGCCATCGTTTTGCTCATGGCGAATACGTGCCAGTTTTTTCTCTGGAGTGGCCTCGGCCAACACGTCATCCACGCCTGCTTCGGCGGCAATCGCGGCAGCGGTCAGCGGGTTGTCGCCGGTGACCATCACGGTGCGAATCCCCAGCTTGCGCAACTCGGCAAAACGCTCGCGAATCCCTGGTTTAACGACGTCTTTGAGGTGGATCGCGCCGAGCAGTCGACCTTGGGCACACACCAGCAACGGAGTGCCGCCACTTTGGGCGATTTTGTCGATTTCACGCGACAGCGCGGGCAGCACGTCTGTGCGTTTAAGGCCGACAAACGCCAGCACTGAATCCACCGCGCCTTTGCGATAGATCCGACCGTTATGGTCGATACCCGACAAGCGTGTTTCAGCCGTAAACGGCACTGCGGTGAAGTCAGACGCAGGGGGTTCAGGCAAGGTGTACGCACCGCGAATAAACTCAACGATGGACTTGCCCTCCGCCGTTTCGTCTGCCAGAGAAGCCAGCAACGCGCCTTCGGCCAACTCTTTGGCGCTCACGCCCGCAGAAGCGTACAGCGCGGTGCAGCGACGGTTACCAAACGTGATGGTGCCGGTCTTGTCGAGCATCAGCACATGCACATCACCCGCCGCTTCAACTGCACGACCCGACTTGGCAATCACGTTGAGGCGCACCAGGCGGTCCATGCCCGCGATACCAATGGCTGACAGCAGCCCACCGATGGTGGTCGGAATCAGCGTGACCAGCAGAGCAACCAGAAATACGATCGGCAGGCTGCCACCGGCATAGTAGGCAAAGGGTTGCAGGGTCACGACCACGATCAGGAAGATCAGGGTCAGGCCGATCAACAGAATATCCAGCGCGACTTCGTTCGGGGTTTTCTGCCGTTTGGCGCCCTCGACCAGCGCAATCATTCGGTCCAGTGTCGACTCGCCGGGGTTGGCGCTGATTCGCACCACCAGCCAGTCCGACACCAGTCGCGTATTGCCGGTGACCGCCGAGCGATCACCGCCCGACTCGCGAATCACTGGCGCGGACTCGCCGGTAATCGCCGCTTCGTTGACCGCAGCAATGCCTTCGATCACCTCGCCGTCACCGGGGATCATCTCCCCAGCTTCGACGCGCACCACATCACCTTTGCGCAGCCGGGTGGCCGGGACGATTTCATAACCGCCCGTGGTTGTAAGTCGACGGGCACTCAAGCCCACGCTGCCAGCCTTGAGGCTGTCGGCGCGGGCTTTACCCCGGCCCTCAGCCAGGGCTTCGGCAAAGTTGGCGAACAGCACGGTAAACCACAACCACAGGGCGATTTGTACGGCCACCCCGATGGGCACTGCAGGTTCAGGCATAAAGCACAGGAAGGTGGTGAAAATCGCTGTCAGCTCGACCACCAGCATAACGGGTGAGCGCTTGAGCTGGCGCGGGTCGAGCTTGACGAAGGCTTGCAGCACAGCTGGGCGCCACAGGTCGGCAAAGGCGGTTTTCGGGGATTCGGGCGCCTTGGCTTCAGGCGTCGGTGTCAACTTTGAAACAGGAGCAGGCAGCGTCATGATCGTCTCCTCAGAAGCCCAGAGTCAGTTGTTCAGCGATTGGGCCAAGGGCCAGCGTCGGCAAGAAGCTCAGGCCGCCCACCAGCAAAATGGTCACGGTCAGCAGTGCCACGAATAACGGGCCGTGGGTCGGGAAGGTGTTCTGGCCAATCGGCGCGGTTTTCTTCATCGCCAGACTGCCCGCCAATGCCAGCACCGGCAGGATGTAACCGAAGCGTCCCAGCAACATGCCAAGGCTTAGCATCAGGTTATAGAACGGCGTGTTGCCACTGAGCCCGGCGAACGCCGAACCGTTGTTGGCACTGGCCGAGGTAAAGGCGTACAGGATTTGGCTGAAACCATGGGGCCCTGGGTTACTCACGGCGGCCACCGCGCTCGGCAGCACCGAGGCGATTGCAGCCAGCACCAGAACGCCCACCGGCATCACCAGCAACGTCACCACCAACAGCTGGACTTCTTTGGCTTGCAGTTTTTTGCCGAGGTATTCGGGTGTGCGGCCAATCATCAAACCGGCAAGGAACACCGCAATCAGCACGTTAAGCAACATGCCGTAGAGCCCGGCGCCCACCCCCCCGAAGATCACTTCACCCACCATCATGTTGACCAGCGCGACCATCCCGCTCATCGGGTTGAGGCTGTCGTGCATGCCGTTGACGGAGCCGTTGGAGGCCGCAGTCGTGGTTTCGGCCCACAACACAGTCCCGGTGGTGCCAAAGCGAACTTCCTTGCCTTCCTGCGGGGCGGTTTGTTGAACCAGCGGGCTATTGAGCGTCGGGTTAGGTTGGTACTCGGCGTACAGCGCGGTGCCGCCACCGATCAAGAACAACGCCAGCATACAAGCGATGATGGCTCGGCTCTGGCGCAGGTCTTTGACGTAATGGCCAAAGGTAAACACCAGCGCTACCGGGATCAGAATGATCGACGACAGCTCAAACAGGTTGCTCCAGGCGCTCGGGTTCTCGAACGGGTGCGCCGAGTTCACGCCAAAGAAACCGCCGCCGTTGGTGCCCAGTTGCTTGATCGCAATCTGGCTCGCGGCCGGACCCAGCGGGATCACTTGATCCACGCCTTGCATCGTCACCGCATTCACGTAATGAGCAAAGGTTTGTGGCACGCCCTGCCACACCAGAAACAGCGCCAGCACCAGGCACAGGGGCAGCAAGCCGTAGAGCGTGGCGCGGGTCATGTCGACCCAGAAGTTACCCAGGGTGTGCGCCGAACGACGACCGATCCCACGGCACAACGCGACCAATACCGCCAGACCGGTCGCGGCACTGACGAAGTTTTGCACCGTCAGGCCAGCCATTTGGCTGAAGTAGCTGAGCGAGGCTTCACCACTGTAGTTCTGCCAGTTGGTGTTGGTGACAAAACTCACGGCCGTATTGAAGGCCAGGGTCCATTCCTGCCCCGGCAAGTGTTGTGGGTTGAGCGGCAAATACTGCTGAAACAACAGGATCGCAAACAACATCACAAAGCCTGCGAGGTTAAAGGCCAGCAAAGCCAATGTGTATTTCTGCCAGCTTTGTTCACTGCTCGGGTCAACCCCGGCGACGCGATAACAGAGCTTTTCGACAGGGCCCAGTACGGGCGTCAGCCAGGTACGCTGGCCTTCCATCACCTTGTAGTAAAAGCGCCCCAGCCACGGTGCTGGCAATAACACCAGAGCGAAGAAGGCCAGAATCAGCGCATAGTCATAACTGTGCATATCCGCTCCTAGTTCCGATCGGCGCGCAACAGCGCAACCAGCAGATAAACGAACAGCCCTACTGCTAGCAGCAGGGACACCCCATCCAGAACGCCCATGACAACTCTCCCAAGGCGGCATGTGCCGCGTGTAGGAAGAGTGTGTGCAATGTGCGCGTAAAGGATCGAGATCGAGCGGGATGCGGGGGCGTAAAGAAGGTGTAAAAAGGCAGCAGGCCTTTTAATCAGGGTGCAGCGCTAGGATCCCGAATAGACAGAACCAAACGCGCACCCGTCGTCAGATGCTCAATGTCGACTATTACCCCGGTACGACGCAATTGTGGGTGCGTACGCAAATTCGAAGGGCTCGGTTCACGACTGATCGGTGGGGTCGAATCTCTAGAGCTTGATGAAGGTGTTGAGCGACCAGAACCTCCCGACTGCTGGGCGACGTCAGTTGCCACTTGTCTGCGTTGCCCTCGAGATCGCGGTGGAACGTGGGCTTGCCGTTGAAATGGATGTCGGCCTGGCAGCGGAACTGGAGCTGGAGCTGGCCCCGGAACTGCAACTGGCCGCGAAACCGGACGAACAATAGCCATGGGCAAACCTTCCCTCACAAGTCCGTCAGGTAGGGGGCGCATCGCACGGCCCGCTTGGGTGTTTAAAGCTACTGGGGTTGAAACTGCCGGTATTAACGTGCTTGCAATCGACTGACTTGATCGAGAAACGGGTGATGTACTACCACCGGTTGGCAGCATTAACACAGAGAGGACATATTTCCACACATAGCCCGTTGAGTCCTCTCGATTCAGCGGATCCCCCGAGCAGTACGCATACGCATTGATGCCGCCCCCCTCAAAAGGACTCAAGCTGTCCGGACTGTTAAACCGCATCAGCACAGGGTTATAAGCCCTGTAACCGTTGCCCAATAAATAATGCCCGCTCGCGGGGTCTGGGCGTTCGCCATTAAAGCCAAGCAACGTACTAAGACCACTGAAAATCGAACGCTGCCCATAGGGGCTGTAGCCCTGACGAGTTTCTTGATCAGACCCTAGGGTCTGTTCCCGTTTCATTGCAGCCGCGACGAAGGCCCACGTGGGCCTTCGTCCCTAGGGGCCTCGTGTCAAATTTAGCCAGGCTGTGTTGCAGAGCTTGAGAAGGGAACAACCATTCCCTTCGCTCTGCGCCTTGCCTGGCTGAATTTGACCCAGCGACGCGGCTTGCAATGAAACGGAAACAGACCCTAGTACTGAACGCTGTAAATCCGTTATCAGTAAGTGCGAACTCGTGTTATCGCGCTGCGCCAACAACTGATCCGCGCACTGAAACACGCAACGGGTGCCATCGCCTTGAATTTCAGTGGCCAGGCGCTGACTTTGATAAAAGCGCTGCAAGGGTGGCTCGCTGGCCAGCACAGAGCTGAACAGCCGGTCCAATGGGTCGTAGGTGTACCGAACTGGAGAAATGGCCATGACTGCACTCTGCCTGCAAACAAAGAGTCATTCTCAACCCCATAAGCCTGACTGGGTACCTGTCAAATCTGATAGGTAAACGCTGCAATCAGCGCAACAACGGGCTGTCCAGCACTTCAGACGATCCATCCAATACGCTTTCGCTGATCTGGATAAACGACTGGGTATTGACCTTGTCCAAGCGCATCAACGCCCGGCTCACGTCATCCAGCGAACGTTTGTTGTGGGTTTGCAGGCGAATTTCGCGGTCCAGCGCCTGCAGCAAGGTGGCAGCACGTGCCACCATCGCCGGGCTGACTTGCGCGCCGCGTAAATGGATGACGCCTTTACCCAAAGCGTTAAGCCTGTGCTGCAAGGTCTGGTAACGCTCGTCGCTCATGCCACCGGCACGGCGCAGCAACTCGATGGCGTAATACTCACTCACACCTTTAACAATCCAATCATGGCCCGGTTCAGCATTAATGCCGGCAAACACTTGCACGACTTCTCGCAACAACGGGCTACTGCCACTTTCGCTGACCAGCGGCAGGCCGCTGTAAAGATAAATCGAGTTGTGGTCTGCCGTACTGCCTTTCCACATCGGGCTGGCCGCTCCCACGATCAATATTTTGGGTGGGTTGCGCGGGAACACAGCTTGCACTTGCGGCCACGCAAACGTCAGCAAAGTGATGACATCCATGCGGTGCATGCCCTGCCCTTTTGGCGCCGAAACGGTCACTTCGGTTTCACCCAAGGTGGTGCGTCGGGTACCTAGCGAACCCGCGAGCATCCAACCCGTAGGCCGGTCAAACACCCGTGAAGCGTCGTCGATACGAAAGCGGTTCTTGCCGATACGCGGCCACGCAGTCTCAACACTGTTCCAGCCCTTGGGCAACTCGAACTCAAGCCGCGAGACCAACTCGGTACCGTCTTGTTGATCGAGGCTCGCCGGCGGGACCAACTGTTCACCGCGAAACAAGGCCCACGTCGGGGTCATGAGGGTGTCGTAGCTGCCATTTTTGAGCGGGTGGTTCAAACGCACGCGGTAACTGAGGCTGGCCTTGCCCGGCCCCGGGTACCACAGGCCACGACTGTGCTCGGGGTCAGGGGTCAATTGCCAATGCCCGTCAGCCTTGAAATCGCTGAAATTGCCGGGAACACCCAGGTCGAAATCCAGGCTGCGCACCGCAGAACCTTCAGCCAGCGTGACACGCACCTGCGCCTGATCGCTCTGCGGCAACAGGTGCACGTGGTAATCCAGATCAACCTTTTTGGCTGCCCACAGCGAGCCGCTGACGATTAATAGCAGCACGCCCAGAGGCCATTTATAACCCAGCGGCATACACACTCCTTGCCACCGCTCCGGCATTCAGCCAGCGCGGAAAATCAAATGATCTTCCCAGTCTTCTTCTGGCACGCTGCCTTCGGCCAGCATGCGCCCTGATTGTGAAATTCGTTCGTGGTGCACCGCCTCCGGATCACCGCAGACCAAATGGTGCCAGAGCGGCAAGTCCTTGCGCTCGCTGACCAGACGGTAACCGCAGGTGGGCGGCAGCCATTTGAACGCTTCGGCCTTGCCGGGCGACAACTGAACACAGTCCGGAACGCTGTCGCGCCGATTTGGGTAGTCGGTGCACTGACAGGTTTTGAGGTCGAGCAATTTGCAGGCAATGCGCGTGTAGTAGACGCTGTTATCGTCTTCATCCTCGAGCTTTTGCAGGCAACACAGGCCACAGCCGTCGCACAGCGACTCCCATTCCTCTTGATCGAGTTGATCGAGGGTTTTGCGGATCCAGAAGGGTTTAACGATTGCGGCCATGGCTCGAACATCAACATCAGGGAGTGGAAAAGGCCGCCAGTCTAGTGCCCAAGTCCTCGTGGGCCAAGCGCTTGTGACTGACGGTGTAACAGGACTTGTCACCTTGAGGGCATGACAGTAGCTTTGCGCTTGGTCAAATCAACTCAGGAAACTTGAATGCCAACCTCCCACCGCATTGCCGAACACGCGATTCATGAGCAGTTCACCCAACGCTGGTCGCCGCGCGCCTTTACCGACGCCAGCATCGACAAACCCACCCTGCTGAGCTTTTTCGAAGCCGCTCGCTGGGCGCCGTCGGCTTACAACGCGCAACCTTGGCGCTTTCTGTTCGCGCTGCGCGGTACACCCGAATTCGATCGCTACTTGAACCTGCTGATTGAGTTCAACCAGGGTTGGGCCAAGCACGCTGCCGCGCTGGTGGTGATTGTGTCGAAGACGACGTTCGCAGCTGCGGGCAGCACTGAAGAAAAACCGGCCCCCACCCATGCTTTCGACACGGGTGCTGCCTGGGCTCACTTGGCATTGCAAGCTCACTTGAGCGGCTGGCACACCCATGGCATGAGCGGCCTGGATTTCGAACGTGCACGCCAAGAGCTGAAGATCCCTGAGGGTTATCAGGTTCAGGCGATGGTTGCTATCGGCAAGCTGGGCGACAAGGCAAGTTTGGTGGATTATCTGCAAGCCAAGGAAGTGCCCAGCCAGCGTGAGCCCTTAAGCAAGCTGGTGGCGGAGGGTGATTTTAGTTTGTAAGCGTCAATCCCCGCGCGCGAGCTTGCCTTGCGATCTTTGGATGTTTGAAAGATCGTGAGCAAGCTTGCTCATACCGTTGGCTGGGCGCCGTTATCGAGCGCTAACAACCAAACGGCTGTCAGTAGCCGCGCTCGAAGTCCACTTCGCCCCTTAAAGGCTCGCCCGCCTGGTACGCCCGCAGGTTGTCGATAAACAGTTGCACCATCATGGGTGGCGAGGTCGGCGCTGAGCTGTGGCCAGTCAGCAGCAGGCCCCAGGCAGTCCAGAACGGGTGCTTGGCCGGTAACGGCTCTTGCCGGCAAACGTCAATGATCGCCCCTGCCAAATGGCCCTGACGCAAGGCTTCAACCAGGTCAGCATCGACCACGGCCACACCACGCCCGGCATTGATGAAGACGCCGTTGGGGTTGAACTGCGCAAACAGTTCGGCATCGTACAGGTCGTGGGTTTCAGGGGTGTTGGGCAGCAAGTTGATCACGTAATCCATCTGGGCGACCAAACGCGGCAGATCGCTCAAGACCGCAACTTCTTTGAACGGTGCTTGCTCGCGCGCAGCACTGGCAATGGCGTACAACTCAACCCCGAACGGTTGCAGAAACTGCGCCACGGTCTGGCCAATGTCGCCTGCACCGACGATCAAGACTTTGCGCCCGACCAGACTCTGGCCCGTGCGGTTGTCCCATTTGCGTTCGACTTGGCTGACCAGGCGCGCCATGACTTCACGTTCATGACCGAGCATGTAGGTCAGCACGTATTCGGCCATGACTTGGCCAAAAATGCCGACAGCACGGCTCAAGCGGTATTCACGCCCCAGCCCTTCAGCCAATAGCGGGGTGATACCCGCCCAGGTCGATTGCAGCCATTGCGGCTTATGCCCTTGGCGCAACAGAGTGGCCATCAGGTCCGGTTGGCCCAGCCACACGGGGCAGTCAGAGGCCAATTCGGCCAATGTCGCTGAGTCGCCGCTGGTGTGCACTTCCAGCTCCGGCGCTGCTTGCTGCAAGAGTTGGGCGTATAGAGCGTAATCGTGCTCGGCAATCAGGACGCGCATGCTTGTAACCTTCTAAAACCGCTGCCAGTGCCCATCGCTCGGGTTTGCCCCGCTGCGTTCAGCCACCGTCAATCAAATGGAGTCTATGGAGACAGGCGCCCGGAGCCGGGCACCTGGCACTGCCTTTACATCGGGTCGTTACGACGCAACAGCTCTTCGGGCAAGTGCTCGATGTATTCGTCTTCAGCGGGGGGCATTTGCAGGTGGTAGCCCTGGGTCTCAAGGTTTTCCAGAACCTTGACGATGTCTTCCCGATTGAGCTTGCGCTCTGGGGTCAGGACCAGGTCAAACGCGTGAATGGGCTTGCCAAATGCCAGCATCAGGGTCTCTGGCACACGCTCCAATGCATCGGACTTGAGCACGTAGAGGTACATTTCGTTGCGTTTGGTGCTGCGATAGATCGAGCAAATACGTTTCAAGACTGTTCTCCAGCATCGGCCAGGCAATCGAGCAATGCCTGGCCCATCAACTCACGGCGCCAGCCGCGCAGTGAATCGGGTAATTGATAAGGGCCATCGGGGAAGCCGCTTTTGAGCAGGGCTTCCAGGGTTTTCTTGCGCAGCATCAGCTCTGGCGCAATGTTCAGACGCTCGGCTTCGGCCTGGCCTACGGCGCGCAGGCGTTTAATCAACAAGGCGGCCTCCACCGGCAACGGCTCAGGCACGGCAGGTGGCCATTGTTCCGGCGCCAGGCTGCTCGCACGCTTGATCAGATCGAGCAGAAACTCGCCATCCTGACGCACGGTACGTGGGTGCATGTCTTCGATACGCGCCAGCGATACCAGGTTATCGGGCTGCGTTTTGGCCAATGGCCACAGCGCATGTTCACGAATGACGCGATTGCGCGGCAGGTCGCGAGCACGGGCTTGCTGCTCACGCCAGGCGCAGATTTCACGCAATACCGCGAGTTGGCCACGAGACAGTTTCCAGGCCAGTTTGGCCTCGCGATACACCTCGTACGGGTCAACTTCGCGGCGCAGGTTGGCCACCAGCTCGGCGCCATCTTCAAGCACCCAATTGTACTTTTCATCCGACAGGCGCGGACGCAGTTGCACATAGACTTCCGCCAGATGTTGAGCATCTTCGGCGGCGTAACTGACCTGCGTTTCGGACAGCGGGCGTTGCAACCAGTCGGAGCGGGTTTCACCTTTTGGCAAGTCGAGGTCGAGCACCTCTTTGACCAGTCGCGAATACCCCATGGAGAAACCCAGGTTCAGGTAGGCCGCTGCCAGTTGAGTGTCGAACAGAGGTGCTGGCAGACTGCCAGTCAGGCGCAACAGGACTTCCAGATCTTCACTGCACGCGTGCAGCACTTTGACCACTGCCGGGTTTTCCAGCAGGGCGGCCAGCGGCTGCCAGTTGTCGATGGTCAAGGGGTCAATCAGGTACGCCCGTTCGCCATCGCCAATTTGAATCAGGCCGGCAATCGGGTAGAAGGTATCGACCCGCATAAATTCGGTGTCGAGGGCGACGAATGGCAAGTGCTGCCATTGGGCACAATGTTGGCCGAGGCTATCGTTGTCGCAAATCCAGTGAATATCGATGGCCACACGGCTCTCCCTTGAAGAATGGCGCGCAGTATATATCGGCGCCAGGTGTTTCCGGACACTGACTCACGATCTTGGCGACGAAAAAGCCTACGCAATTACAAGCAATGACCTTCACCACTGACGCTATTTATTGTCGCTATTATCCCGACTGGCATGACCGAGAGCCTTGCGGGACCTTATATAGCGGTCGCTGCAATGACCGCACAGACATCGTTAGCCACTATGACGTGACAAGGTAATCAGACGTTTTACCCCTTTTATAAGAATAGAGACTGCCCCGTATGAGCATTACCCGAAAACTGTCCGCCGTTGCAGTCTCTGTGCTGGCCCTGGGGACATTTACCCACGCGGCTCAGGCTGAGAACATGCCCTTCGATCAAGAAGCCCGCGTGCAGCAAGCCGCTCAGACTGTGATGCAGCAGTACGCGATTCCCGGCCTGGTAATTGGCATCAGCAACAACGGCCGGCAGCACTTCTACAGCTTCGGTGTCGCATCAAAAACCACACAGACCCGTGTCACGCCCGACACGCTGTTTGAAATAGGCTCGATCAGTAAGTTGTTCACTGCCACGTTAGCCGCCTATGCCCAGGTCAAAGGCCTGCTGTCATTCTCAGACCCGGTCAGTGACTACCTGGCGCAGTACAAAGGCAGCGCATTTGGCCAGGTCACACTCCTGCAGCTGGCCACCCACACGGCGGGAGGCTTCCCGTTGCAAGTGCCTGACGACGTGCAGAACAAAGATCAATTGCAGGTCTACCTCAGCGGCTGGCAGCCGACCTATGCGCCCGGCACTCAACGAAGCTATGCCAACCCCAGCATCGGCATGCTGGGCGTAATTACGGCCAGCAGCATGAAGCAGACGTTTTCAGACGCCCTGCAAAAAATCTTGTTCCCGGCGCTGGGCCTGGACAACAGCTATCTGCAAGTACCGGACAACAAATGGCCGCTGTATGCCCAGGGCTATAACAAACAGGATGAGGCCGTGCGGCTCAACCCCGGCGTCTTGGCCGACGAAGCCTATGGCGTGAAAACCAGCGCTCGCGACCTGCTTGATTTTGCGCAACTGAACATGGGGTTCGGCAAGGTTGAAGCCGATCTGCAACGGGCCATTACCCTCACTCACACAGGCTACTTCCAGATTGGGCCCATGACTCAAGACCTGATCTGGGAGCAATACCCCTACCCGGTCACCCTGGAGCATCTGCTGGAAGGTAACGCTGACCGCATGGCCTACGAGAGCAACAAGGCGGTTGCCCTGAACCCGGCGTTGCCACCCCGGCAAGCGGTATGGCTCAACAAAACCGGATCAACTTCGGGCTTTGGCAGCTATATCGCGTTAGTGCCCGCAAAAAAACAGGCGGTGGTGATAATGGCCAACAAGAACTACCCCAACAGCGCTCGCATTGAACTGGCTTACACGATTTTCAAAGCGCTGCATTAAGCGCCCTTGCGCAACACATAAATGCTGCCTTGCGCACCGCCGGGCAGCACGTCGTAGTGCTTGAGAATGCTGAAACCGGCCTCTGCGAACTGCCCTTCTATCTCCTGTTTGCTGATCACGATCCGCGGGCTGCCGAGCTGGAGCGAGGGGCGCCCCACGCACACCGACATGATCAAACTGTCGCGGCTCACTCGGTAAAACTCACGCAAGAGCATTAGCCGATGTTCGCTGTCGCCGACATGGTGAAACAGCTGCATGCAAAAGATGCTGTCCACGGCGTTCTCGGACAATTCGATGGAAAACACCGAGCTTTTAAACAGCGTGATCCGCTTCAGCAGGCTGGCCGGGTGATGCGTCTGGGCATGATCGAGCATGCCTTGCGAAGAGTCAGCGGCCAGAATGACCCGATTAGCGTGCTCGGCCAGCAGTGGCCAAAAGCGTCCGGCGCCGCAGGCAACATCCAGCACCAAACCCGGCTCACCCGCGACTTTAAGCGCTCGGCGCACGAGTCGTTGTTCACGCCACAGGGCCAAACGCTGGGCGAGCCCTTGAGGCCGAGCTGCGCGACAGGACTGTGCGTGTTCGCGGTCGTAGCGTTCGGCGAACTCTAGCTCAATGGTGGAAGGTGGCTGCAACGACATGGCCCGCTGACTCTTGTGTTTATGATATTCGACACAAAGATTAACGGGCTGCCAGTGAAAAAATTGTCAGAAAAGTATGAAAACCAATGAGATTGCTTAAACCTCGGGTGGAGATGATCCGGTCTGGATTGGGTGCCTATCCGTTACTCGGCATGCCCGCCGGCAGACGTGGCAACGGGGCGTCCACAGCGACAGAGCGAACGCAGCCCCTGTAGCGAGCTTGCGTTAAAAGATCGCAGCCTGCGCCAGCTCCCACAGGTGACTATCACGCTTGCTGCAAGTACCAGCGCCAGTCTTGTTCGCCAACTTCGCCCATGAATTGACGGTACTCGCCATTTTTCACGGCCAGGTAGACCTTCAGGAATTCAGGTCCGAAGGCTTCTTTGGCCCATTCAGAGCCTTGCAGCGCGCGTAAGGTGGTCAACCAGTCTGTTGGCAGCATTTCTGTGGCTTGGGCGTAGCCGTTGCCTTCGATCGGTGCTCCCGGGTCGCGTTGTTCACGAATGCCGCGATGGATGCCCGCCAGAATCGCCGCAGCCGCCAGGTAGGGGTTGGCATCGGCCCCGCAAATCCGGTGTTCGATATGCCGCGAATAGGCTGGCCCACCTGGCACGCGCAAGCTGACGGTGCGGTTGTCGACGCCCCATGTCGCGGCCAGCGGTGCGTAACTGTTGCTCTGGAAACGACGGTATGAGTTGGCGTTCGGGCAAAACATCAGTAATGAATCCAGCAGGGTGCTGAGCATGCCACCCACCGCCTGTTTAAGCAGCGGCGTGCCTTGCGGCGCTTCGCTGGCGAACAGGTTATTGCCCTGCTTGTCGGCCAGGCTCACGTGCATGTGCATCCCGGTGCCCGCCAAGTCATCGAAGGGCTTGGCCATAAAACAGGCGATCATCCCGTGTTTATGCGCCACGCCTTTTACCAAGCGCTTGTAACGCACCGCTTCGTCCATGGCTTGCAAGGCATCGCTACGATGTTCAAGGGTGATCTCAACCTGCCCCGGCGCGTATTCGGAGATCGCCGTGCGCGCCGGAATCCCTTGCAGTTTGCAGGCGCTGTACAGATCAGCCAAAAACGGTTCGATTTGCTCAAGTTCGCGCAGCCCATAGACTTGCGTCGCACGGGGACGCTGGCCATCGGCATCACGCGCCGGTTGAGGGCGACCGTTGCTGTCACGCTGCTGGTCGAGCAAGTAGAACTCCAGTTCAGCAGCCATCACCGGGTAGTAGCCATCGGCCTTGAGGCCGTCAATGACCTTGGCCAGCAAGTGCCGAGGATCGGCCACCGTGGCGGGCATGCCTTGTTGCGGGTGCATGCTGACTTGTACCGCCGCTGTCGGGATCAAGCGCCATGGCATGCGCTGCAAGCTACCGCTGATGGGATAGGCCCGGCAGTCGATGTCGCCCACGTCCCACACCAGCCCGGTGTTTTCGATGTCATCGCCATTGATGCTCAGACCCAGAATCGTGCTGGGCAGCGGCCGCCCACTGTCATAGACCGCTATCAGCTCATCGCGGTGCAGCAACTTGCCCCGTGGAACGCCATTGTTATCGATGATGAACAGCTCAAACATCTCGATATCGGGATTCAGCTCCAGAAAGTCCAGGGCTTCTTGCAGGGGGGCAAACGCGGTCGTGGCACTCATGGGAATTACTCGTCATTGCGTATCAGGCAGGCGCACAGGCGCCCCATGTGGCTGCTACCCCTCAAGGGCGCAGGCATTCAAGATTTAACGGGCAATTCGAGTATCCGGCGGGCGGGCATGACGGCAGTGAAACAAGGCCCAAAAGGCCAATTTGGAAGGGAGTGTGCAACGGCTGGCATGTAACGGGGCAAAATGACCTAAACCCACGCCACGCAATACGGGAGTCTGCGACACATGGCGTCGTTGCATCTCACCGCGTAAACACCCCATACCTTCGACCTTGGTCAACACTGAGCCCCTAGCCTCACACGACTGGATGCTCAGATGCAACACAGCGTTTCAGACTTTTAGTTATGAACTGACTAAACATTTCGAACGCCCGACGCCACACACCCTCCACGCGCCCCTGATACGGCTCGGCCAGATCCAGATCAAAGGCTTGATGGCATCGACGATGCAAGATGAATACATCTTCATCGAACGTTTTAAAAAACGGCAAGGTCGGATGCAGTGACTATTCTGCTTGGGCATCGGGTTGCGACAGGCAACACATTGATTCCACGCCATCTTTTTTCTTATTTTTCGAGGTGTCTTCCATGTCCAGAACTGTGGCTGATTTCATGACCGAGACGTTGCAGCAAGCCGGCGTCAAGCGTGTGTATGGCGTGGTCGGCGACTCCTTGAACGGCTTCACGGACTCGCTGCGCCGCCAGGAGCAGATCAAGTGGATTCACATGCGCAACGAAGAGGCCGCCGCTTTTGCCGCAGGCGCTGAGGCGCATTTAACGGGTGAACTGGCGGTGTGTGCCGGCAGTTGCGGCCCCGGCAACCTGCATTTGATCAACGGTCTGTTCGACGCCCATCGCAGCGGTGTGCCGGTGCTGGCCTTGGCAGCGCATATCCCGGGCAGCGAAATCGGCATTGATTACTTTCAGGCCACGCACCCCGAAAGTCTGTTCAAGGAGTGCAGCCATTACGTAGAGCTGGTGTCGCGGCCCGAGCAATTGCCGCAGATCCTGGAACGCGCCATGCGTGTCGCCATCGCCAAGCGCGGTGTGGCAGTGGTCGTGATCCCCGGCGATGTGGCGCTGCAAGCCACCGAGGCCAAGGTGCCAAACTGGCTCACGCCCACCCAGCCGCTGATTCGTCCAAGCGACAGCGACATTGATGAGCTGGCATCCTTTCTCAATGACGGTAAAAAAGTCACCCTGCTGTGCGGCGCCGGGTGCGCGGATGCCCACACCGAAATTCTGGCCCTGGCCGAGCGCCTGAATGCACCCATCGTGCATGCGTTGCGGGGCAAGGAGCATGTGGAGTACGACAACCCGTATGACGTCGGCATGACCGGGCTGATCGGCTTTGCGTCGGGGTATTTGGCCATGAAGAACTGCGACACGTTACTGATGCTTGGCACTAACTTTCCGTATCGCCAGTTCTACCCCGAGCATGGCCACATTGCTCAAATCGACCTGCGCTCTGAAGCACTGGGCAATCGCTGTGGCCTGGAGTTAGGGCTCATCGGTGATGTGAAACTGACGTTGCAGGCCGTGCTGCCCAAGCTGGCGCAAAACCCCGAACGCGACCACCTGGATTCAGCCCTCAAGGATTACAAAAAAGCTCGGGAAGACCTCGACGCTCTGGCAGAAAGCGGACCTGACAGCTCAATCATTCACCCGCAGTACCTTAACCGTCTGGTCAGCGAACTGGCCGATGAAGACGCTATTTTCACCTGTGACGTCGGCACGCCCACCGCGTGGGCCGCGCGCTATCTGAAAATGAACGGCCAGCGACGCCTGATCGGCTCGTTTAACCACGGCTCAATGGCCAACGCCATGCTGCAAGCCATCGGCGCGCAAGCCACTTTCCCGTATCGCCAGGTTATTTCAATGTCTGGCGACGGCGGTTTCACCATGATGATGGGCGATTTTTTGACCCTGAATCAGGTGGGGTTGCCGGTCAAAGTCATTGTGCTGAACAACGGCACACTGGGCTTTGTCGAGATGGAAATGAAGGCTGCAGGCTTCCCCGATGTTGGCTGTGACCTGAACAACCCAAACTTTGCCGCGATGGCCGAAGCGATGGGGGTCAAGGGTATTCGCGTCGAGCACCCGTCCGAGCTGGAAGCGGCCTTGCGTGAAGCCTTTAGCCATGACGGCCCGGTGCTGGTCGACGTGGTCAGCGCCCGCCAGGAACTGGTGATGCCACCCACCAAGACCTTTGAGCAAGCCAAGGGCTTTAGCCTGTTTATGCTCAAAACAGTGATGGATGGCCGAGCCCGCGAGTTGATTGATTTAGCCAAGGTCAATCTGCTGCGCTAACCGTAACGCTGTGCCAACGAGCTCGCTCGCGATCGTCTAACGCTCATAAGATCGCGAGCAAGCTCGCTCCTACAGTTAACTGATGGCATGCGTTAGGTACTCCAAGGGCTTCGCAGCAGATTGAAACCATTTCCTTCGGGGGCCTTGAGGAACGCCGGGTTCTGGCGCATCGGCCTTAATTGCTCGTAGGCGTATGCCATGGCGATTAATTCGCTGTCACTGCCATGCGCGCCATAAAAATATAAACCCGTGGGCAAACCCTTCGTATCCATACCGTTAGGCAGCGTAATAGTGGGGTAGCCCACTATCGGAATAATACTGGCAACGATGGAAGCGGGAATATCGATAACAGCATCGACTGCATATCGGCTGACCGTGCGATCCAACTCTTGTTTATGGAAGGTATAGATCGTTCGCCATAACTCGTCATAGCGATGTTGCTCAAACCCCGTTGCCTGCGCCAATTGTATAAGTTGCTGGTTGTAGTATTTATGTTCCGGCTGTTGTTCATTGAATTCAATCAACTGTGCCAGATCACGCACGGCAATATCTTCGCGACTTGCAAGATAGGCGTTTACGGCAAGATTGAACTCCATGGCCATAAATCCGAAGTAAGTATCAAAATGCCTTTGGGGGTGTGGAAGCGGCACCAGCGTTGCGCCCGCCTCTCGCAGAACGGCGAGTGCTTGCACAAAGTCCGGGTTGTTTTCCCAGTCGGCGGAACCTGGTACAAAACGATCTGAGTAACCGATACGCTTGTGTTGCAACGCTCGCGGGTCGAGAGCGGCGGTGAAGTCTTGTGGCGTATCCAGCATCACGCCCAGCAATGCGGCGGCGTCCGAGACGTTACGCGCGATAGCGCCCACAGTGTCCTGCTTGGCCGATAACGTCACGACACCCGCCGTATCGATTATCCCGCGGCTTGGCTTGATCCCCACCACGCCACTGGCAAACGCCGGGCAATTGATCGAGCCGTTGGTTTCGGTACCGACCGAAAGAGGCACCAACCCCGCCGCCACGCTCACCGCAGAGCCAGAGCTGGAACCACAGGGGTCGGCCTGCAAAACATGCGGGTTCAAGGTTTGACCGCCTCGACCACTCCAGCCATTAGGGACGTTGGTGCCGCGAAACCCCATCCATTCACTCATGTTAGCTTTACCCAGAATGATGGCCCCGGCTTCGCGCAGCTTGCGCACCACGTCAGCGTCTTGCCCCACTGGCCTGCCTACCAGGGCCCGCGAGCCGGCCGAGGTTTGCAGGGGGTCGTCGGTGCTGATGTTGTCTTTGAGCAACACCGGAATCCCATGCAATGGGCCGCGCAACGCCCCTTTCAATCGTTCTTCATCTCGCTGGGCGGCAATGGCCAATGCCTCGCCATTGAGCTCAACGACGGCATTGATAGTGGGCCCCTGCTTATCCAGGGTGTCTATGCGTTGCAGCAGATACTGCACTAACTCGACCGAGGTCAATGTGTTATTGGCCATATCAGCAGACAGCTGGCTGACCGTTTTATATTCGAGCCCCGCCCGTTGCATGAGGGCTGCGTGGAGGTCGCTTTGATTGTTAGCACGGGCCAACACTGCGCCAGATGCAAGTAAAGCCCAGTTAAATACCAGCACAATAGTTAACCAGGCCTGTTTTTTATTCGATTCCATAAATTAGCCGCTCATCCATAGAGATACATTAAGGCTGTGATACTCAAAGCCTAGTGCACGCAGAACGAACGGCCGGCCCATGGACTTCGCAAAGTTGTAAGTCGATAAAACACAACATCCTGCCGTTGAGCATGACACTGCGGACTTAAAAAACACTCCGATAGATCGCCTCGACTTGTTGCTCGTCCATGTCGCGCGGGTTGCTGTCGATCAAGCGCCGAATCCCCACCACGACATCTGAGGCCATGACAGCGAGTGATGCTTGATCCACTTTCAAGTCTGATAGCTTCAGTTCCAGACCGCTGTCGCGCACCAGGCTTTCAATGGCCTGCACGAAGGCTAAGGCGGCGCTGGCCTCGTCCTCGAAATGCTCACCCGGTAACAAATGCGCGGCCAATTCGGCGTATTGGCGCTGCGCGTTGAGCAGGTTGAAGCGAATCACCGGGGCCATGACCAAGGCGTTGGCGTGCCCGTGAGGAATGTGGAAACGGGCCCCCAGCGGATAAGCCAGCGCGTGAATCGCGGCTACGGAGGCGTTGACGAATGCCATGCCCGCCATCAACGAACCTTGCAGCATGGCAGTACGGGCTTCGAGGTCTTTGCCATCCGCCAAAACCTTGCGCAAGTTGGCGCCGAGCAAGGCCAGTGCCGCGCAGGCCAAACCATCTGAAATCGGGTTTTTACGCGTACGACTGGTGTACGCCTCAATGGCGTGAACCATGGCGTCCAGCCCCGTGGCAGCCGTGACCTTCGGCGGCAGGCCAAGGGTCAGCTGCGGGTCGAGTACAGCCACATCCGGCAGCAGCTGTGGCGAGTACACCGCCTGTTTTTTATTCTGCGGGTCGGTGATCACCGACACCCAGGTGACTTCCGAGCCGGTGCCCGAGGTGGTCGGCATCAGCACCAGCGGCGCGCGTTGCCCAAGGGCTTTATCGGTGCCGTATAAGTCGTGCAGCGGTTGCTCGCTGTTGATCAACAGCGCGACCAGTTTGGCGGCGTCCAGCGAGCTGCCGCCGCCCAGCCCCAATACGCCATCGGCCTTAAATGCCCGCGCTTGACTCGCGGCGTGCTCAACCACGGTTGATGACGGGTCGGGGGTCACTTGATCAAACACCGCCACTTCACAACCGGACGCTTCAAGCACCGCTTGAGCCCGACCGGCAAACCCCAGGCTGACGATGCCCGGATCGCACACCACGATCACTCGCTGCGCGCCCAAGCCTCTAAAGACATAGCCAATTTCTTGCAGTGCCCCGGCCTCGCAGATAATGCGCGGCACACTCCTGAATTCCTGGTTCATCGCTGACTCCTGTTGACGGATGAAAATGGGTAGGAGCGAGCTTGCCTGACGATTTTTTGATCGTTAAAAGATCGCCTGCAGGCCCGCTCCGACAGCGCCCCTACAGCACCGAGGTGTAAAGGGCGTGGATGTCGTCGCGGCTAAGCGGGCGCGGGTTATTGATCAGCAGTCGCTCGACTTTCAGGGCGTCGTCGGTCAGTTGATCGACGTCCCCTGGGGTCACGCCCACTTCGCTCAGACGCTGGGCAAACGGCATGCGCGCAACCAGTCGAGTCATGAAGCCGATGAAGTGATCACAGGCCTCGCTGGTATTGGCAAAGTGCTCTTGCGGCAACACCGCAGAGGCCAATTGCGCGTACAACGGTTCGGCTGCCGGGCGGTTGAAGTTGAGTACCGGCACCAGCACCAGCGCGTTACTCAGCCCGTGGGGCACGTGAAAATGCCCGCCCAGCGGGTAGGCCAGCGCATGCACCGCCGCCACCGGCGCATTGGCGAATGCCATGCCCGCCAGCATCGAACCCAGCAACATGTTTGAGCGCGCCTGCAAATCACCCGGCTCAGCCAGTACGCGGTCCATGTTCGCCGCCAGCAGGGTCAGCGCCTGCACCGCCAGCCCATCGGATAACACGTTCTTTTTGTGCACGCTGGTGAAGGACTCGATGGCGTGCACCATCGCATCAACGCCGGTCATGGCGCTGACTGCGGCGGGCAAGCCTACCGTCAGGCGCGCATCCAGCAACGCGATGTCGGGGTATAGCAAGGGGCTGACCACGCCCTTTTTCTCATGGCTGGGGGTGGTCACAATCGCCACCGCCGTGACCTCCGAACCGGTGCCAGCAGTGGTCGGCACCTGGATCAGCGGCAAACGCGGGCCCTTGGCCAAACCGATGCCGTAGATGTCCTCCAGCCGCTGTTCGTGACCACAGAGCAAGGCCACCAGCTTGGCGATGTCCAGCGAGCTGCCACCGCCCAAACCGATCACTGCCTGGGCGCGGCATTCACGCGCCACCGCCACAGCCTCTTCCACGCAGGCTACCGGCGGGTCCGCCTGCACATCGCTGTACAACGTGACCTGCAAGCCGCTGTCGCGCATGGCCTGTATTGGCGCATCGAGCAAGCCAGCGCGCAGCAGACCGGGGTCACTGACCAGTAGCACGCGCTCGGCCTTGAGTTCGCGGCACAAGGCGCCAAGGCGCAGTGTGCCATCAATTTCGCAGATCACCCGCGGTGTGGTTTCAAAGGTAAATGTCGACATGATGCTCCCCTACCCTGCGGTCACGCTGCCGCGTTCGATGCGAAAAAGCGCATCAACCAGATCGGCAGAATGAGTGTCATCGGATTCCGAAATCAGTACGCACAAGCCCTCGCGGCCCAGCCTGGCGATCACTTCGCTGAGGCGTCGGGACAAGACAGGCGCCACGCCTTCAAACGGCTCATCGAGCAACAGTAATTTGTGCCCCGGCATCAATGCCCGCGCCAGCGCCACCAGCTTTTGCTGCCCACCGGACAGTTGCATGGCCTTGCGTTCGCGCAACGGGGCGATCTCCGGGATCAAGCTGTACACCCACTCCAGGCGCCGCTGGCTGTCTGGCAACGTGTTGGCCCAGACCGGCAGCAGGATGTTTTCTTCAACGCTGAGCGCCGGAATCAGTCGACGGTCTTCGGGCAAATAACTGATACCTGACGAGGCTCGGGTAAAACCCGCCTGACGGCGCAAATCCTGACCGGCAAAAGTGATCGAGCCCGAATCGGCCTCAAGCAAGCCCATGATTGCGCGGATCAACGTGGTTTTGCCGGCGCCGTTATGGCCGATCAATCCGACCATTTGCCCGGCGCCCACCTGCAAAGACACATCGTGCAGAATCGGCACGCCTTCAATCGATACGTGCAGGTTGCGAATATCCAGACTCATTGCGCTGCCCTCTTGTGAGCGTTTGGCCCGCCCGTCACGAACTCTTGCACGCGGGCGTTGGCCAGCACCGCTTCGGGCGCGCCATCGGCCAAGACTTCGCCGCTGTAGAACGCCAGAATCCGCGACACGTAGCGGCGCACCACGTCCATGTCATGTTCCACGAACAACACCGTGACCTGATGCTGCGCAACCACCCGCATGACAGTGTCCATGAGCGCGGTTTTTTCTTCGGCGCTGACGCCGCTGGTAGGCTCATCAAGCAGCAGCATTTGCGGGTCGCCGATCAACGCCATCGCGATGTCGATCAGTTTGCGCACGCCTTGCGGCACGGCGGTCACTGGGGTGTCGCGCCAGCGGCTGATGTCGAATTCGGCGAGAATCGCATCTGCCTGGGCGATACGTGAAGCGTTGCGCATCGGCGCCAGCAGTGACGGAAACGGGCTCTGTGCCGCGGATACAGCGATCAGCAGGTTATCCAGCACACTCAACTGCGGGAACAACTGCGCGACCTGGAATGAACGGGCCATACCCGCTCGGGTGATGGCGCGCGGGGTACGGCCAATGATCGACTGACCGTTGAACAGAATCTCGCCACGGCTGGGCTTGAGGTAGCCGGTGACCATGTTGATAAACGTGGTCTTGCCCGCACCGTTGGAACCGATCACCCCAACCACTTCGCCTTTGTGGATCCGCACGTTGACGTCTTTGGCTGCCGTGACTGCGCCAAACTCTTTGCACAGCCCCCGGGTCTCAAGAATGCAGTTCATGCTTTTGCCCTCCGTGCTTGCCCGGTAAACAGGCTCCACAAGCCTTTAGGCAGGAATACGATGATCGCCAGCAAGGTGAAACCCAGAATCATTTGCCAGCTGTGCGGCACCAGTTCGATGGCGTAGGTGCGCACCACGGCAAACAGAATGGCCGCGATAAACGGCGCGGCGACGTGTGCCGTGCCGCCCAGCAGTGCGATGAAAACGAACTCGCCGGAGGTGATCCAGTAAGCCATCTCCGGGTCGATGTGCCCGGCCGACAAGGCCATGAACCCCCCACCCAATGCCGACACGGCAGCCGCCGCCACGTAGTTCATGTACAGCACCCAACGCGGCGACTGGCCGAGGTATTGGACCCGCACTTCGTTCTCACGGATGGCCTCGCACATCATCCCCGCGCTGCTGCGGCTGTAGCGATGCAGCAACACCGCCAGCAGCCCCGAGCAGGCAACGATGAGGATGAACAGCGCCAGCGGCGCCTGGCCCGACGCGGGCGTCCAGCCGAACAGGGTCCAGGCTTTGACGTTAAAGCCGTCGGTGCTGCCCAGCGCCGAGCTCTTGACCAGCACGCCGTACAGAATCATCGAGAACGCCAGCGACAGCATGGCAAAGAAAATCTCGCGGTAACGGGTCATCAGTAGCCCAAGCAGCATGGCCAGCAGGACCGCCGCGCCCACTCCGATCAGCAGTAACAGGGCCAGATCGGTGATGTCCAGAAAGTGCCCGCTCATGCCCACGGCGTAACCGCCAACACAGAAGAACAGACCCTGGCCAAAGGTCACCAACCCGGCGCGCATTTGCATCACCACGCCTTGCACCACCATGGCCTTGGCCAAGGCCATGGTCAGCAAAAACACCAGCCATTGCGGGGCGATAATGCCGCCTGCGGCCAGCAGCACGGCAACGCCGAGCAGAATCGATTCGGTTTTACTCAGGCGCATTTTAAATTTTCCTCGCCAGTACACGGCCGAACAGCCCTTGGGGACGCACGGCCAACACCAGCGCCATCACCCCATAGATCACAAAGAGTTCGAACTGCGGCGCGTAGTGCACGGCAGCGGCACGGCTCAAGCCCACCAGTAAGGCGCCCACCGCCGCGCCTTCGATGCTGCCCATGCCGCCAATCACCACCACGGCAAACGCCAGCACGATGACTTCAACGCCCATGCCCGGCACCACCGAGATCGCCGGTGCGGTCAGGGCACCCGCCAATGTGCCGAGCATGGTGCCCAGCACAAATACCAGGGTGAACATGCGCCGTACATTCACGCCCATGGCCATGGCCACTTCGCGGTCGTGGATCACGGCGCGCAGCACCTTGCCCTGATGCGTGCGCTCCAGCCATAACCAGAGCCCCAGCCCCAGCACGAGAGAAACGCCGACCAGCATCAGGTCGTAATTCGACACCTTGAGCCCGGCCAACGCGCTGCGGCCCATTTCGGCATACGGCTGATAGGCGAAGTACGGATTAACGCCCCAGATCATCTTCATGGTGTCTTCAAGGATCAGCAGCAGCGCGTAGGTGATGATCACCATCAGCACTTCGTCGCGCCCGTACATAAAGCGCAGCAAGCCGCGCTCAATGACCAGCCCGACGATCAGACCGGCCACCAGCGCGCAGCCGAGCATCAGCAGATACCCGGCCCAGACCGGACCAACCCCGTTATTGAAATACCAGCCCACCAGTGACGCAGCGGCGTAGGCGCCAATGGCATAAAAGCTGCCATGGGCCATGTTCAGGATGCGCATCACCCCGTAGATCACCGTGAGCCCGGCCGCGACCAGAAACAGCCACGAGGCATAGATGGTGCCGTCAATCAGCACCGCGAAAAGACTCATCATTGAGGTCCTACCTTGGCAAAAAACTTCGGATCAATCGCACAATGCGCTATGAAGCCGCTGCCGCAGGCTGCGATGAAGTCCGCGCAGACTTCAAGGCAACGGGGGCTACACGCCCCTTCGCAACCTGCGCCAGCGACTACAGGTTGTGCGGATCAGTTGCACTGCGCGCCAGGGAACCCGGCTTTGATCCACTCCAGCGCAGTGGTGCCGTCAGGCGGGGTCACGCACTCGCCCGAAAAGGCAATGACGTTCTGCACGCCGCCTTTTTTGCTTGCCGGATCGTATTGGTACTCGCCGTAAGCAATGCCTTGCATCGCCTGGTGGCCATCGGCACGGGCCATTTGCACGGTGCCGGACACCGACTCAAAGGTCGCGCCTTTAAAGGCCTTGGCGATCTCCAGCGGTGCCGGGATCTTGCCCGATTCAACCTTGGCGTTTTCCGCTGCGTGCTTGAGGCCGAGAATAGCCTGAGCCATTTTGCTCGCTGGGTACGTCGGTGCAGTCTTGTAGGCGCTCTGGTAGTTGTCTTTAAACCAACGGTTGAGCTCGTTATCCGGGGCAAATGCGCCGAACGGGCCACGGCCGCCGATGATCATGCCGTTGGGGGCCTGGTCCTTGTAGCGGTCGATGGCCGACTCGCCGCAGGTGAGCACCGCGGTGGCGTCTTCCAGCAGGCCGCGCGCGTTGGCTTGCAGCACCAGCGCTTCCATGTCACCGCCCCAGAAGCTGGAATGAATGATGTCCGGACGTTTGACCGAGATCGCAGAAATTTCAGCGCCGTACTGGCCCTGGAATACTTTCGGCATCTGCGATTCAACCACCCGGGCCTTGGGCATCAGCTGCTCCATGGAGTGGGTGAAGTCGCTCCAGCTGTCCTGGCCCCAGGCGTAGTTCTGCTGAATGCCGGCGACTTTCTGCGCGTCGGGGCGCACCTTGCTCAGGTAGCGAGCGGCTCCAATATTGTCCACCGCCGCATCAAGGCTGGTACGGAACACGTACTGCGGGGTTTTGTCTTCTTTGAACAACTGCGAGGTGCCGCAATCGTAGAACACGGTCATCGCGCCCAGCTCTTCCGCCACCGGCGCGATGGCCAGGCAGTCACCGGAAGAGATGTAGCCAAC
Organism: Pseudomonas sp. NPDC096917; assembly: GCF_044762555.1. NCBI lineage: Bacteria > Pseudomonadati > Pseudomonadota > Gammaproteobacteria > Pseudomonadales > Pseudomonadaceae > Pseudomonas > Pseudomonas sp. NPDC096917. The sequence continues at coordinate 237,053 of NZ_JBIWEO010000005.1, forward strand.
CACAGCATCGACTTTCTGGCGCTGCACCAGATTGCGGAACTCCTCAACCTGCTTGGCCGCACCGCCCGCCTCGTCGATCATCACCACTTCGATCTCGGCACCATTGATGCCGATTTTGTCGTAAGGCGCGGGCAGTTGCCCCTTGTTCAGCCCTTCGACCAGCACCTTGGCGGCATTCGCCGAAGGTTCACCAAACGGACCGGCAGCCGGGCCCGAGAGGAAGGTGACGACGCCAATCCGGAACTTGCCGTTTTCAGCAGCCTGCACCCCAGCGTTCAATGACAGGGCCAGCCCGGCAGCCGTGATGGCAAAGGCCAAAGGGTGTTTCAACATGCTTTTCTTGGAATTATTCATGTTTGAGTCTCTGTGGGTGAACAAACGGTTAAGGCTCGACAACGGGTTTTCGTGCGGCCAGACGCCGCTTTAGCGTGGCGCTATCGAGCTGTAGCTCTTGTGCCGAATACACGAACCAGTCACCCAGCATCAGTTGGGCAGGCGGGTAATCGGTATGGCTGATCGGCGTGCCAATGGCCTGGCTTTGCTGGATTTGATGGGTCACTGGATCAATGCGCGAAAAGGTGCCGGGCGGGTCTTCGGGCAAGGCGATTTCCAGACCTTCGAGTGCATGGATCAGGGCTGGGCTATCGGTCACGCCGCCGGTTTTTTCATAGGCTTTGGCCATCACCATGACGCCGGTGTAGGCGCCCTGTGCGGCGTAGGTCGGGTAGCGCCCGCTTAATTGGTGAAAGCGCTCGACAAACGAACGATTGCGCTCGGTGTCCGGCCAGTTGTTGTGATGGCGTGCCGAGAGGATCAGACCGGCAGGCGCCTTGTTGCCCAGCGACACCAGAAAATCGTAATTGGCCCCGGTGTCAAAGTTCGCCAGACGCGAGGTTTCCAACAGCCGGGAACCGGCGGCCTGTTTGACGAATGCATGGAAATCCCCGCCCCAGATTGCCGACACAATGATGTCGGGCTTGGCCTGCTCCAGCGCTGCGATGTAGGGCGAGTAGTCCGGCTCATACAAGCGCGGCCACAGTTCAATGACGTCTTCAAACTTCACGCCCAGTTGGTTCAGCGCTTCGTGCAAATCATCGCGCGACACATGCCCGTACTCGTAATCGGGGCCAATAAACGCCAGGCGCTTCCAGCCGGTTTTTTTCTGCAACGCTTGCAGGTAACGCGCACCGGCGGCCATGGAAGTCCAGGTGTCGTTGGTCACTCGAAAATAGTAGGGATGGCCATTTTCCAGGGTCATGCGTGACGAGGCGTGGTCGGTGCCGATCATCAGCACTTTTTCTTGCCGGGCCAGTTGGCTCACCGCCAGCGCGACCCCGGACGAGACCATGCCGCACAGCACTTGCACACCATCCTTGTGGATATAGCTCTTGGCCAGGCTGACCCCATACGAGGCTTTGGACTGGTCGTCATCGACAATCACCCGCAAGCGCGGCACGGATTCACCGGCCTCACGACGGGCTTGTAATTCGTTAAGGGCCACCTGAATGCCAAGGATGCTGTCGTGCCCGTAGATGGCTGCACGTTCAGTCATCGGGTACAGGCAACCCATGGTCAGATCGGCTTCTGACGCAGGCACGCCCAACTCCAGGCGGCCGACTTGGGCGCAGGCTGAAACACTGATGAGCACGCCGCTCAAAGTCAGTAGGCAATGGGCCCATAAACGCATCGGGTGCATAAATTCCTTTAGGGCGTTGAAAACGCCTCTTGTTGGAGTGCTCAAAGGGATGGAGCAAGGGCTGTGCCAACACAGACGAACCTCGTAGCAGCGAGCGTGCTCGCGACCTTTTGATCTTTAAAAAGATCGCGAGCACGCCAGCGCCTACAGGATCCATGGGGTTTGTTGAGCGGTTAGCGCTCAACGTGCGCGCAGGAATGAGCGCTTAGCGCTCAATACCCAGGCGTTGCAGGCGGCGTTTGAGGGCATGCCGTGAGATACCGAGCAATTGCGCGGCCAGGCCTTTGTGGCCCGCCGAACGGGTAAGCGCATCGATCACCAGGTCGCGCTCGGCGCGTTCGAGTTGATCGCCCAACACCAGGGTCGGCGCCGATTCAGCGCCTTGCAGGTGCGTGGGCAACATCGCCGCGCTGATGCCCTGCCCCGGCGACAGGATGGTCAGACGCTCGACCAGGTTTTTCAGTTCGCGCACGTTGCCTGGCCAGCGATGGCGACGCAGGGCCACCACACAATCGGGCAAGAACTGGATCGGACTGACCCCCTCTTCGACCGCCTGGCGCTGAGCGAAATACTGCGCCAGCAACAGCCAATCATCGCCGCGCTCACGCAAGGCCGGGATGTCGACCGTGATGACGTTCAGGCGGTAAAACAGGTCTTCGCGAAACCGCCCCAGGCGCACATCGTCCGCCAGATCACGGTTGGTCGCGGCCACCACCCGCACGTCTGCACTGCTGGCTTGGCTTGCGCCCACGGCGCGGTAGCTGCCGTTCTCCAGAAAGTGCAACAGCTTGGCTTGCAGGCTGAGCGGCAACTCGCCAATTTCGTCGAGGAACAAGGTCCCGCCATTGGCCTGGCTGACGAGCCCGGCGCGTTTTTGATGAGCGCCGGTGTAGGCGCCTTTCTCGGAGCCGAACAGTTCGGCTTCGATCAGTTGCTCGGGCAAGGCGGCGCAGTTCACTTCGATAAAAGCGCTGGCGGCCCGCGAGCTGTGGCTATGCAGGGCTTGGGCTACCAGGGTTTTTCCGGTGCCGGATTCGCCCAGTAATAGAATCCGCGTCGCTGAACTGTGGGCAATCCGTTGCACAGCGGCATGCAGCGCGCTCATGGCGGCACTTTGTCCTTGCAGCCCGGCGACCGCCGATGCAGGCACATCAAGGGCCAAGGTGCTGCTGATGGTCGCCAGCAAGTCATCCAGCTCAAAGGGTTTGGTCAGGTAATCGGTGGCACCGCCCTTGACCGCCTGCACGGCGGCCCGTGTGTCGCCATGGGCCGAGATCATAATCACCGGCAGGTGCGGGCTGCGCTGGCGCAAGCCATCCAGCGTGGCCATGCCATCAATACCCGGCAGGCCCAGATCGAGCAACACGATGTCGATATCATCCAACGCCTGTTGCAGCGCGGCTTCGCCACTGTTGGCCGTGCTGATACGCATGCCCTCCCCACGCAGTGCATAACTGAGCGAGCGCACCAGCGCTTCTTCATCATCGACGATTAACACGTGAACATCGGACATCTGCGACTCACTTAAACGGGTTCAGAGGGGGCGATTTCAATCGCTGGCCAGCCAGCGCCCAGAAGGTGTGTGCAATTACAAAAACCGGGTGAACGCGGGAAAGTCCAGCGTCACATGCGTGCCTTCACCCAACAAACTGACGATTTGCATCCGCGCACCATTGGCCTCCAGCAGTTGCTGGCAAATGCTTAAACCCAGGCCGGTTCCTCGGGGTTTCAAGGTGAAGAATGGTTGGCGCACCTGCTGCAAATGCTCGGCAGAAATTCCACAGCCCTGATCATCAACCAGGATCCGTACACGTCCTTGCCCGGTCTCGGCCCACAGTCGAACAACTGCACCGTCAGGGCTGGCTTGCACGGCGTTCAAGCACAGGTTGAGCAACACCTGCTGGGCCTGATCCGGGTCGACAAAGATCTGCAAATCGCCTGGCGCTTTGCACACCAGTTCGATGCTGCGCGCTTGCAGTTGCGGGGCAACCATCGCGCCAGTGTGTTCGAACAGGTGCGCCACCGACACCACACACGGCTTGGGTGGATGTGGGCGGCCGTACTCCAGCAAGTCATTGGTGACGCGGGACAAGCGGTCGATTTCCTTGACCAGATCACTCAGCAGTTGCCGACGTTCAGGCTCTTGCTCACGGCGCAACAAGGCTTGAACGGTGGTTTTCATGGTCGCCAGCGGATTACGGACTTCATGGGCAACACCGGTGGCAAAGGTGCCCAGTACGGCGAGGTTTTCGGTGCGCACGGTCTGGTCCATGACCTGCGCCAAGCGCTCGGCCATGACGTTGAAGGCGCGGGCCACATGGCCGATTTCGTCGTCTTGCGGCTGTTGCTCCAGGCGATAACTCAAGTCGCCCATGGACAGTTGATGAGCGCCTTGCAGCAGTGTGCTGACCCGCGAGCGCAACTGGCGCGACAGGGTAAAAAACACGATGAGGATAAACCCGATAAAACCCGCCGCGACCCAGTACAACCACCAACGGGCATCGTTCAGCGGTTTGAGGATGGCTCCCGGCTCCACGCTGAAGACCAACTGCCAGCCCGGCAAAATCATCGGCCCTTCGTGCCATTGCCCCGGCGCCTTGACCTGGCGCCCGGTAGGGTCGACAAACGCGCCTCCAGGCACTTGTAACAGGGGCGCAACCACGCCGCTCATGCCCGCGCTGACCAACAACTCGGTCAAGGACGCCAAGCGTAAATGCAGGGCAATTCGCACTCGTTGGTTGGTGCGGCCAACACGCACGCTCTTGCGGATCAGAAAGCTGCCGGAGCCGCCCGCTTTAGGCAGCAACGGCCCAATCACTTCAACATCGCCCACCCATTGCGCCGGCAAACCGGCGATGGACCAATGCTCGCTACCCCAGTACGGCTCACCGGAGGCCGACTGGCCCGGCAGCACTTTGATCAGGCGGTCACGCTCATCAAAAAACAGCACGCCATACATAAAGGGCAAATCGCCCTCAAGCTTGAGCAGCGAGTCCACGTCACTGATGAGGCGCGATTGGTCAACGATAAACTCCGGCATGTTGGGGTGATTCGACAATGCCGAGAGTTGATAGAAACGATCATCGAGAAAGGACGACAAGCGGTTGGCCGTCGACAGCGCTTGCGCGTCCAGCCGCTCGCCGGTCAGCCGGTTGAGCAAGTCTTTGGCCAGTTGCTCGTAGAAAATTGCCAGGGTAATCAGCGCCACGCTCATCACCACAACAGACAGCAAGGTGTAGCGCGCCACAAGGCTGCGGTGCGGCCGGGCAAGCCATTGCAACAACACATGGAAGGAAGAGTCGAGGTTCATGGCGTTCTTGATTGTTTTTGTAATGGCACCAGCATAGGGATCGACCCTCGAACCTGTCCATGACTGCGTGTTGCACATCGGGCGCCTCATCGCCTAATATACGTTTCGCTTACATTTCATACATATCACACAGTGGACGATTGCATGGGCATCGTAAAAATCTCGGAACACATGCACGAAAACCTGCGCGTCGCCAGCAACGCCCTGAGCCGCTCGATCAACGCCCAAGCCGAACACTGGATGCGCATCGGAATGCTGACTGAGCTGCACCCAAACCTGAATCACACTGACATCTGCCGTTTGCTGGTACGCGCCGAGCTCGCGGGCGACTTTGACTTGACCCGGCTGTGTCAGCTGGAAGGCACTGCTTCGGAGTCCAGTCGATGAGAAACCACGTCGTTATCAACACCCCGGCGCAGATTGCCCAATCCAAAGTGGCAGGCAAGCTGGCGGCCGAGGTACTGGCCATGATCACCCCGCACGTCAAGGCCGGGGTCACCACCGACCAGCTTGATCAGATCTGCCACGACTACATCGTCAACGTGCAAAAAGCCATTCCCGGCAACGTCGGTTATCACGGCTTTCCGAAGACCGTGTGCACCTCGGTCAATGAAGTGGTCTGCCACGGCATTCCGTCAGGCCGGGTGCTGCACGATGGCGACATCGTTAACATCGACATCGCCGTGATCAAGGATGGCTGGTACGGCGACACCAGCCGCATGTACTACGTGGGCGAACCCAGCCCGCAAGCCCGGCACCTGGTCAACACCACCTATGAGGCTATGTGCGCCGGTATTCGCGTGGTGCGCCCCGGCGCAACCTTGGGTGACATCGGCCACGCCATCCAGACGGTCGCCGAGAAAGAAGGTTTCAGCGTGGTGCGCGAGTACTGCGGGCACGGGATCGGAAAGGTCTATCACGACGAGCCGCAAGTGCTGCACTACGGTTTTCCAGGCCAGGGCATGAAGCTTAAAACCGGCATGATTTTCACCATCGAGCCGATGCTCAATGCGGGCAAGCGCCATGTAAAAACCCTCGCTGATCAGTGGACCGTGGTCACCAAAGACCTGTCGCTCTCAGCCCAGTGGGAACACATGGTGGCCGTGACCGACGACGGTTTTGAGGTGCTGAGCCCTTGGCCAGACACGCTCGAAGAATTCCCCGCAATCACCTGAACCGCGACTGTAGTGGTCTAATAAAACCGCGAGGCTGCCGACCTCGTGCTCAAGCAAAACTACAGCTACATCGAAGCCAGTCGTTCACTCGGCATCGGCGAGTCGGCCCTACGCGGCTGGGTCGATCAGGTTCCGCAGGAGCGCCAAGGCGTCACTGCGCAGAGCGGATCACATGCTTACAAAAGAGCGACGGTCGAACGACTCGGTATCCCCAATACCTTGAACCACAAGTTCGATGTCCCAGCACCCAACCAGGTGTGATGTAGCGACATCATCTACATTGGGGCCCTGGGGAATGGGTTTACCTGGCTGTCGTGCTGGATCTTTGCGCGCGTCGGGTGGTGGGCTGGGCGTCCAGGGGTCGCCCAATATGCGAGTCGTTCATTTCGCCAGCGGCTGTGGCGTTATCGTATGCGCCAGAGTACGCGTCGCCGAGGAAATTGCTGGGGTACACAGATCACTATGCTCAAGAAACCCAGCGCGATATCAGCCAACTCTTGATGCATCGGTACAACTGGATTCGAGCCAATCAATTCAACAGTGAGCTGGCGCCAGCCCGGACCGAAGAAAAACTTAACGTCGTGTGCGGGATTAGTTGATCACTGCACCTCTATATTGAGGTGAACTGTATTTTAAAACGAACACGGCCACCTACTGCCCATAAATAAATTCAGCTATGCTCATTACAAATCTGTTTTTCCAGTTCTGCACAGTGAGAACGCTAATGTTTAAAGACCTTATTGAGAACATCGCGCTGCTGATTACTCTGTGCTGGATGCATCGGATGATTATGCGGTACTTAGACGGGCACAATAAGTTGAGTAAGATCTGTGAGGGTCTGTTGTTCGGCATAGTGTGTATTATCGGCATGAAAAGTCCACTGGTTTTAATTGATGGGGTAATAATAGATGGTCGTGCTGCTTTACTGAGTATGGCTTCTTTGTTCGGCGGGCCATTGGTTGGTGCTATCGCGGGTGTTATGGCCGGTAGCTATCGCTTTTGGCTTGGCGGTGTAGGCGCCATCCCTGGGCTGCTATCTATATTGATGCCAGTGCTGATGGGACTGGCATTTAGGCACATGCATCACAGGGGATGGATACCCTTCAATGTGGGGTCGTTGCTGATACTTGGCCTCATGCTTGAGGGCTCGGAGATTTTGAGTCTAGCGCTACTGCCAGCCGAATATTTTTCTTTGTTCTTGAAGCTTGCACTTGTGCCGCTGATGATTGTGCTGATACCCGCAACGCTGTTACTGGGCTTGATGCTGAAAGATGATCAACAACAAAAAATTAACCGTGAGGCATTGCGTCAGAGCGAAGCGTATCTGCGAGCTATTTCCGAAGCTGTACCTGACTTGTCTATTGTGCTCGATGAGGAGGGGCGCTACTTGAAAATAAACGTACCTGACAACGACCTGCTTTTTACGGGCGCTACTGAATTACTGGGAAAACGTCTGCAAGATGTACTGCCGGCGAATCAGGCCGATATATTTATGAACTTTATCAGCCGCACCCTAGCCAGTGAAAGTCCGCAAACCATCGAATATGAGATAAAAAGTAAGAAAGGTCTGCGTAACTTCGAAGCTCGAGCACGACGCTTAGATACACTTATCCAGGGTCGGCGTGCAGTGGTGCTAATGGCACGGGACATAACAGAGCGGGTTGCTTATGATCAGGATCGACGAATTGCCTCGATTGCCTTCGAGTCTCAGGAAGGCATGATAATCACCGACGCTCAGACACGGATTATTAAGGTTAATAGAGCTTTCGCACGTATTACTGGCTATACCGAAGCTGAAGTTATAGGTCAACCCACCCGCATGCTTGACTCGAGCCACGAGGCTCCTGAGTTCTATCAGGAGCTGTGGCAAACCCTCATCGAGGATGGGTTCTGGCAGGGAGAGATTGCGAATCGCCGCAAGAGCGGTGAAGTCTTCCCTGAGTGGCTAACTATCAGTGCCGTGCGAGATAAGCAGGACCGTGTCATCAACTATGTGGCTTCGTTCACCGACATCACTGAGCGCAAAAGTGCCGAGCAGAAAATCCAGCACTTGGCTTTCTATGACTCACTGACTAACTTACCCAATAGACGACTACTGCGTGACCGCCTGCAACAGGCGATGGCCTTGTGTGACCGTAACGGTATATATGGCGCTCTTATTTTTCTCGACTTGGATGACTTTAAAAACGTCAACGACCTCTGCGGCCATCAGGTTGGCGATGAATTACTATGCCATGTTGCCAAGCGTCTCACGAAAACTTTGCGCGAACAGGATACCGTTGCACGACTAGGTGGCGATGAGTTCGTGATTCTTTTGGAGGGCTTGCAACCTGATGCTGAGAAGGCGAGTTCTCAGGTAGAGCAAATTGGCATAAAGCTGTTAGAAGCGTTGCGTCAACCTTATTTAGTTGACGGGTGGCATTTCAACAATACCACCAGCTTGGGAGTCGTGATGTTCAATGATGCTCATCACACGGTAGATGAGCTGATGCAGCATGCTGATTTATCCATGTATAGTTCCAAAGCTTCGGGTAAGAACGCGCTGATTTTTTATGACCCCAAAATGCAGGAAACGGTGAGCCTGCGTCTGAAACTCGAAGAAGACATTCGCCGTGGCTTGGCCGCAGGCGAGTTTGTAATTTATTTGCAGTCACAGGCTGGTATCCATCGGCAACTAGAAGGTGCAGAAGCCTTGGTGCGCTGGCACCATCCCCAGCGAGGCTTACTGGGACCTGACGTTTTCATCGAGATTGCCGAACGCAGTGATCTTATTGAACTGATGGATCTTGCAACCCTGCGCCAAGGCTGTGAGCTTCTTGCCTGCTGGGCAGACCAACCACAGAGTGCAGTTCTGAACTTGGCAGTTAACATTAGTTCCAAGCTGCTCTATAGGGATGACTTTATCGCTCTCATTAAGCATCTGCTGGATGAGACCCATGCCAACCCGCAGCTTCTTAAGCTCGAAATTACCGAATCACTGCTGCTCACTGATAAGAACAAGGCAGTGATACGCATGCAAACACTACGGGAATTGGGAATTCGCTTTTCGATCGACGATTTCGGTACAGGTTATTCATCCATGGCTTACCTTCAACAGTTGCCGCTTGATCAGCTGAAAATAGACCAGTCATTTGTCCGTGACTTACCGAAAAACACAAGCAGCCTTGCTATTGTTCGCGCCATCCTTGCCATGGCGGATAGCCTGGGTCTTGAGGTGATTGCCGAGGGAGTCGAGACTCAAGCTCAGTATGACGCCCTATGTGACAGTGGGTGTAAGCACTTTCAAGGTTATCTGTTTGGCAAACCCGTTGCAGTAGAAGCATTCAAAACCGCGACTGCTACTTATTAAACATATCCCTACATGGGGCTTCTTAACTGGCTGGACTGGTCAGGACGTAAGCCCAACTCACTTTGGCTCAATCCTCGTTCGCTAGTAATAACGCACAACGTAGACTCATATTGATTAGTTAAACTCCGCACGTAGAGGTGAAATCTAAGCCGTCTGTCAGGCATCTAAAACGTGTTGCACACGCGAAAAATGGACATGTTTCATAGCAATCACCCTCACGCGGAGCCTTTCAGTGAATAGCCCCTAGTTTCGTAGACACCTCTTTGCCTTAACTCCCGAGACAACGTGATGACATAGCGTCCTCCTTCCTAAATAAATCCCCCGTTCTTCTACAGCGAGCTATCGTGATGCACTATGTCACGTCGACAAAGCGCCTCTAAACGATGGGCCGCCCTGAAAGATATCCAGAGCCACCTGACCAATAGAACCAATTGCCGGAGTGATTTCTAAAATGTTTTCAAGCATCTGCGAGAGCAGTGGTTTGGGTCCATGAACATGAACGTAACGGTGTTAGTGCTGGCAGCAGGTAAAGGCGTGCGCTTTGCTTCCAGTGGTGGCCATACACATAAACTGCAAGCGCTACTGGCTGGAAAACCGGTGATGAGCCATGTGCTGGAAGCCGTTGCAAAGGCTGGCTTGCAGTGCCATGTAGTCAGTCCTGCGGGGGCAGAGACTGAAGGCATGGGTGACTCAATTGCCTGCGGTGTGCGTTCTACGCAGGGTGCGGCGGGTTGGTTGATCTTGCCTGCGGATATGCCACTGGTATGCTCTACAACACTTCGCGCCGTTGCGCAGGCTTTAATTACTTATGAACCCTATCAGGCCGTCGTGCCGTACTGGGAACAGCGCCAAGGCCACCCTGTCGCTTTCGCAGCGAGTTGTGCTGAGGCGTTGCTCGGCTTGCGGGGTGACCAAGGGGCTCGCTCAGTACTGCAAGCCCTGGACAGTCAAGGGCAAGTCAAAGCCCTGTTGGTTGATGACCCAGGCATCGTGCATGACATCGATACCTTAGAAGATTTGCAACGAGCCGAACTCTGGCTTAGTACCCATTGATTACACCTCACATGTGTCACAACGTTGTTGTCGGAGAAGCCATGGATGCTGTCGATATAACGGTTTTGCGTGCTCTGCACGCATGGCGCCAAGCAGGGCAAGCCGCGTTGCTCATCACTGTTGTAAAGACCTGGGGGTCATCGCCTCGTCCAGTCGGAGCGATGCTGGCCCTGCGAGTCGGGGCAGAAATGGTGGGGTCAGTCTCGGGCGGGTGCATTGAGGATGACCTGTTTGATCGTTTTAAAGATATTGAAACGACGCCATCAACCACTGTGGTTCGTTATGGCGTGACCGCAGAGGAAGCCAACCGTTTTGGCTTGCCTTGCGGGGGTACCATTGAGTTGATGGTGGAGCGCAACCCTTGTGCAGAGCGGCTTGAACAGCTACTGGAATATCTGGATGGCGGGGCCTTGGTGCGGCGCACCGTGGATTGCGAAACCGGGGATGTGCAGTTAACCGTCGTCAACAAGTACGCACCTTTGTTTTTAGATGATCAGCAACTGGCAATGTACATAGGCCCGCGATGGCGCATGTTGTTGATCGGTGCCGGGGTACTCGCAAAGTATCTAGCGGCAATTGCCCAGAGCACGGGATTTACGGTAACGGTATGCGACCCTCGTCCTGAACATACATTCAGCTGGAACGAGAGCGAAGTCCCCCTGTTACGGTGTATGCCAGATGATGCAGTCACCGCTTTCAGGCCAGACCCAAGCTCAGGCGTGGTGACGCTTAGTCACGATCCTAAACTGGATGATTTGGCGATAATAGAGGCGCTCCAGAGCCCCGCTTTTTATGTCGGTGCCATTGGTTCGCGTCAGAACAATGAGGCTCGGCGTGCACGATTAATTGAGCACTTTGAGATTGAAAAGGAAACGATGCAACGGTTGCACGGCCCCATTGGTTTATTCATCGACAGTAAAACGCCTGCTGAAATAGCGGTGAGCATTATGGCGGAGATTATTGCCATTAAAAACGGTGTCATCCTTGAACCTGCGATGCAGATTAGCGCGGGGAAATTAAAAAAAGAGCAACTTGAGCGCAGCTGACTTAGTTAAGCCACATGAAATTATTTAAAAAGCAAGTCATTTAACTTCAATGTCATAACTGGCGGACGGGTAAATCTCCGCGACTATTTTAGAGAGAACGATCGGTGGATTTATATTATTTGAACCTGGCTTTCTATCGCTTTTCATCTAAGCTTGTTTATCCGGGATTTTCATCTCACACCTCATTATTTTTTCTTGCGCTTGCATCTATGCTCAATGACGACTTAAACCGGTATGACTGTGTTTAGAGGAAGAAAACATGGCATCAGGCATCAATCGACGCAACTTTATCAAGCTTGGAACGTTTGCGGGTATCACTGTTATGTTCGGCCGCTTGCCTGCGCTTCAGGCGCGTGAAGTTCATTCAGGAGCGCAAACATCCGAATGGATGGGGCCCGATGGCAATGTGAAATATCGATGGGATGCGATACGAAAAGTCACGGGTGAAAAAGTATTCGCCCGTGACTTCCGCTCCAAAAACCTGCCTGGCTGGCCAGAAAAACAAGCACATGGTTTTTTCCTCAAAGCAACCGACGTAGAACATGCATTTGACGATATTGACCTGTCGATGCTTGGGCCAGACTTGCAGCCAGATCGGGTTTTAAAGCATGCCGATCTGGAAAAAGACGGTGTCCGGGTTCCCGAACTGGCAGATTTAGGCGTTGGATTTTACGGTCAGGACTTTCTGCTGCCGGCGGGTAACACGGCCCCACTATACGGGCACCCTGTGGCTTTATTGATCTTCCATGACTTTGACCGTTTTGAAGCGGCCAAGCGGCGTTTGCGATTCGAAACCACTGCAGTCAAATATGGCAGGAAGACCGGATTGATCCAGCCTCCCAATTATGGAGCGGCGCGTTATGTGAGAATCGGTGGTGAAACGCCATCTGCCCCTCCTGCCTTTTCACCTATCCAGGATGCTGTTATTTGGGGGAATTTTGACGGTGATACGCCGACCTGGCCTAAAGCGGATCCGGACGGCATCTTTGTTCCGCGTTCAGTCTTGTTGCCTCATCGCGGCGGTGGCGGTGTTCGCGATCCATTAAAAGTCGCTCAGCAGACCGATGAGCCGATGCGCCGGGGTATGGCCGCTGCGGGCATTATTGAGGCAGAGATTGAAGCTGCACGTAACAACCCTGCCAAACTTGTTGTGCAACGCCAGGGGTTTTCGCAGTCCATTGACCCCAGTGCCATGGAGCCTGATAACGGCAATGCTTGGTACGATGCATCGACGCGTACCTTGCATATACTGATTGCTGCGCAGTCTCCGTATGAAGTTGCGCGGGTTGCCGCGTTCATGGTCAAAGATAACAAGCGCTTTCCAGTTGAAAAAATTGAACTGGTGTCTGGCACCACCGTTGGATATGGCTCCAAAGATCACTCCATTTTCCCTTTCTACACGATTGCAGCTTGTTTTTATGGCGATGGCCTGCCTGTGCGCCTGGCAAATGACCGCTACGAGCAGTTCCAGTTGGGTATGAAGCGCCACAGTATCGAGATGGATCTAACGCTGGTCGCTGATCGCAAGACCGGGAAGTTCGAGGTGCTTAAAGCTTTTTATAATTGTAATGGTGGTGGTCGCGCCAACTTTTCTTTCTCAGTGGCGCAAGTCGCTGCCACCGCAGCTCAGTCCATCTACTACTTTCCCAAGTCCGATCTGGCCACTGCTGCGATTGCAACAGCCGCAGTCGAAGCGGGCTCGATGCGCGGGTACGGCACTCTCCAGGCCATGTCTATCACAGAGTTACTGATTGACGAAGTTGCTGCGCAGTTGGGAATAGACGCCATTGAGTTGCGTAAGCGAAATGCATTGCAGGCGGGCGATCCAAACACTCAGGGTGCAGTCCAGCTGGGTGACCCACGTAATCTGGAGATGCTTGACCTCGCCTCGAGTCATCCACTGTGGCTAAACCGCGAGCAGGAAAAAGTTAAATACGAGGCAGCCAATCCCGGCCGTCGCTACGGCGTGGGCTTTGCACAAGTGCAGAAAGACTATGGAACGGGTGCAGATACCACGGCGCTGTTATTAGAGTTCGATGCAGCAGGCAAGATTACAATGCGCCACTGCGTACAAGAAATTGGTACCGGTGCTACGACGGCGCAGCAAGTCATGGTGCAGCGCTTGCTGGGCAAGGCACCTGATATCGCAATTTTTGGTGAAACCAACTTCGCTCAGTTGCCGCTAAAGAGTAATTTCGAACCGTTCTCCATTACACAGGAACAACAGGACGAGCTTGCACGGGACCCCTTCTGGGTGCCCGCTATTTTGCCCGCGATGAGCGCTTCAAACAGTGTCTACTTCATCGGATTTGGTACACGTCAGGCTGCTCAATTTCTACTTGAAAATACTGTTTGGCCTGCTGCACAGGCCATTTGGAGCAGTGGTCCGGCAGGAGGCCAGCTGGCGAGTGGCTTTATGACCGCCAAAGACCTGCGGGCAGTGCCTGGCGGTATCGGCGGCGGCGGTATGGCGCCACTAGCATTCGAAGCAATCGCCCGTAAAGCCCATGAAATGGGACTTGTCACAGGCGTTGCCCTGCACTGCTTCAGCCGTTGGCAATGGGCTCGTGCCGATTTCGAGATTCCTGGACTGGGGATCAAGAATCTACCCGCAGATGCAATCGCAGTGCGCTATGGAGATGCTGCTCCCGAGTCGTTGAAGGCAAGAATGTCTACCGGCGGCTATGACTTCATCAAGCGCAGTAACGTTCAGTTTCCGTCTGCCCAGCGCAACAACGCGGGTGTCACCACCTATACACCAGCAGCCTGCCTGGTAGAACTGAATGTCAACACCTTCACAGGGCACGTTGAGATCATGAATCATCACAGCTTGCTCGATCCCGGCAATATCATTGTGCCAGCTCTGGTGTCAGGCCAGCAGCAAGGCGGTATCGCCATGGGTATTGGTCACGCGCTGATGGAAGAACTCCCTTTGTACGGTGATGGCCCGGGGAACGGCACTTGGAACTTCAACCGCTACAGGTTGCCACGGGCCAAAGATGTCGCCGTGTGGACGCAAACGGCCGCCTATCTTGATCCTCTCACTGAAACATCCCCACCCAAAGGCTTAGCCGAGGTGGTGATGATCCCGGTTGTAGCTGCGACGGGCAATGCCATTACTCATGCCATTGGAACGCGCTTCTATCACCTTCCAGTGACAGCCAACAAAATTAAAAAGGCGTTGATGCTATGAGTATTGAGAAACGCTTACTGACCCTCACCATAAACGGTCAGAAAGTAGGTCCGGTAGACGCGCCTGTGGGCATGCCCATGATCGATTTTTTGCATGAACACCTTGATCTGACAGGCACTCGTTTTGGTTGCGGGCAAGGCATTTGCCATGCGTGCACCGTCATGGAAATTCAACCCGACGGAATCCCCATAGAGACGCGTACATGTATCTTTGACGCCCACTTTTTTAATGGCAAAACGCTGATTACCATTGAGGGCCAGGCCAAGCGGGATGAGCATGGCGAGGTGAGCGACCTGACCCCGATACAGCAGGCCTTTATCGAACACTTTTCATTTCAGTGCGGTTATTGCACTCCGGGGTTCGTGACTGCAGCCACCGTGTTTGTTGAATCTTTAAAGCGCCAACCTGTAAAACGTGCCGACTTACAAAGTCGAATCGAAACAGCGCTCAATGACCATATCTGTCGTTGTACCGGGTATGTCCGTTACTACCAGGCTGTTCAGGACGTCGCGCTGAAGACTCCTGGCTGCGTGATCGACTAAGGAGCAGGCAATGAAACGTAACCGTTTACGCAATGGCTTGGTGAGTTTCATAGTTGTCGCGGTTTTGCTTGCTCTAGCCGTACTCCTGGGTGTGTTCCGTCCCTCAACGGTTGCACCTGGTGTACAGCAACCGCTGACGGATGCGCAGACCCGGGAGTTGCTCCCTCGTGGCCGTGAGTTGGCCCTGGCTGGAAATTGCATGGGCTGCCATTCGCTGCCTCAGGGGCCAAGAGGTGCCGGCGGTGTACCTATTGATACACCGTTTGGAACCCTCTATTCGACCAACATAACCCATGACAAGACCTATGGCATCGGCAACTACACCCGTGAAGACTTTCATCGTGTGCTGCGTGATGGCATCGCACCCGGCAACAGGAATCTGTATCCGGGCATGCCTTTTGTCTTCACGCATATCACGCGCCCCGAAGACATTGATGCCTTGTATGCCTACATCATGAGCCTGCCGTCTACTGCTGAGCCCAATGTTGCTAACACCGGAGTGTTCAGGCTGCCTGTGCGACCATTTATGAACTTTTGGGCATTGATCAACTTTCCAGACCGTCAACCGCCTGTACGCGAGGGGGCTTCGGAACAATGGTTGCGCGGCGCCTATTTAGTGGAAGGTCTGGGGCATTGTGGGGCCTGTCATACGCCGCGCAATGTCACGATGGGTGTTGCTTTTGCACGCTCCCTGGAGGGAGGTGACGTCGTTGATGGCCTGGTGGTCCCTGACATCACTGCACAGACGCTGGCAAAGCGAGGCTTTAACACTACGTCATTGAGCGAGTATCTGAGCTCCGGCATCTCTGCCCAAGGCACAGCCTTTGGCAGCATGTATACCGTGACGCACTTCTCTACCAGTGCGATACAAGCGGCTGATGTGGATGCTATCGCCTCATACCTGATGACCGGTAAGGATGGTCAACTGCTTAAGCCGGAAAAAGCACCTGAGCCACTACCTGCTGCCAGTGATACGCCGTTGCAGCGTGGCCGACTCAGTTACTTCTCCGCGTGTGCCGGATGTCACGGGACCAATGGGGAAGGCATTCCAAATGTTGCGCCGCCAATGAATGGCAATATTGCTGTCGTCATGGACAGCCCGGTTAATCTGCTGACCATTATTTTGCAGGGGGTTCCCACACAAACGTTCACCGGGAATCAGCGTATGTATGCCATGCCGGGATTTGCGGATCGAATGAGTGCTGAAGAAGTTGCGGGTTTGGCCTCCTGGATGCGTGCTCAATGGGGAGGCCAGGGCAAGGCAATTACAGCAGAGCAAGTCGAGGCAATCGCTCCTGCCAAATAAAGTACGCTTTCGTAGGATGATGAAAAAAACTGTTCAATTGACCACACTGTTTACTCTGTCCAACCTCTGGAAGGCTCGAAAAACAGCTGGGGGGGGGGGAATTGTGAATTGCGCGGTTAAAACGGAAAGTGGACGAAAAAATCTACAGGGCGTTCTCAATCAGGCCAGCCAAATGACGGCTGACACGAGACTCAACATCGCCTGATAGTGCCTGGCCAGTCGCTCATATCGGGTCGCTATTCGACTGTACTGCTTGAGCTTCAGGAAGAAACGCTCCACCAGGTTGCGCGCCTTGTAGAGATGCCGATCCAGTGTACGTGGTTCAGACGATTCTTTTTAGAGGGGATCACGGCCTCAGCCCCCATGCACTGGATTGCATCGACGAAGGCGGCGGAGTCATAGCCTTTGTCTGCCAACACGGCTTCGCACGTAAAACCATCAATCAGAGCTGCAGCTTGTACATATTCCGAAGCTTGCCCCCGCCTTAACAGCAAGCGCAGCAGGTTACCGAGGGCATCCACGGTTGCGTGTATTGCGGTGCTCAAGCCACCTCGGGACTTACCCATGGCCTTGGCAGCCTGTGCTGTTTTTTTGCGGCACCATGCTGATGAACGGGGACAATACTGCCATCAACCATCAGGTGTTCCAGGTCTGCCTCCCCCGGCGAGCGAGGCCATCAGTTTCAGCCAAACGCCTTTGCGTGACCATCGGTCATAGCGGACATAGCCACGATGCCAGTGACCATCGCTATCTGGTAGGTCACGCCAAGGGGAGCCGGTTCGGGCCACCCACAATACGGCTTCAATAAATAGGCGGTTATCGCGGGCAGTGACACCTCGGTCGCTGGCCTTTCCCGGCAGTAGATCCTTGATCCGCTCTCATTGATCATCGCGCAGCCAGTAGAGCCTCATCCTGCCCCCAAATGGTTCAAGGATATCGAACGACTTAAACCACCTCAAATGAGAACGCTCTGTAACCAAACGATGTATCGGTCTTTTTTGTCAGATAGCGGTGCGTGTCGGAGACATTGCAACTTATCGCAGCTGGTCAGCAATTCGAGCGGAGCATACCTGTGCGGGCATTATTGTGTCTGGGGAGGGCTCCTAGTCTGCCTACAACCTCACTCCGTTCGACCATCTAGTCAAGGACGACAGACGAGCACTCTCCCAAGCTCCGGAGCCTGGGCTAGTGATCAGGTAAATACGCGGGCAGGCAGATCGCATGTACAACTATTTACGTAGCAGTTTCTAGCCCGTGCGATCCCAAAACAGGAGGTTGGTGAGGACTGGCGGCGATCAATCGCCGTTGCTCCTCTGGCCTTGCAAGCCCTGCCGAGTGCAGCATCCTTTGACAGCCAAACCTTATCGGCCTGCACACGCCAGGATCGGCACTAGGAGTGCCGGCCTCGTAAAGCGCGCCTGTCAAAAATTCAAAACAGACTAAAGTCAAACGTTACTCAGACCAGTGCCCGGCAATAATGGCGGGCACATGACATTAATCGATGAGCACAGGAAGTGTGACATGTTCAACTTATTAGCCGAGCGCCCCGCAAAAGACAGAAGAATTGCGCTGGCGCTGTTAGCCGGGGTTGTTGCCGGCATTATCTCTGCGCTGGTGAAATCGGGCTTTGAAACATTGATTCCGCCCCGAACGCTCAGCACAACACCCCCGCCCGTCATCCTCCTGGAGAAGCTGGGCTTTAACGTGGATGTGATGACATATGAGTGGATGGGGTACAGCATCAACTGGGGAGGAAATGGCGTTCATATTCTTTTCTCCATGACCATTGCGATCATTTATTGCCTGGCGGTTGAACGCTTTCCCAGGGCTAACCTGCTACACGGCATTGCATTTGGGGTCGGCGTTTCGGTGTTGGCCCATGGGCTGGTCGTACCGCTGATGGGGCTTTCCGGATGGTTATGGATTGCCGGGCCCGAAGCATTGATTTCCGAATTTGTCGGCACGGCATTCTGGATCTGGACAATCGAGGCGGTCAGGCGTGATTTGCGTGATCGCGCCTCATTGAATCGTTCTTAAGTTTCGGTCTTTAACTACCATGCTATTGTTTGGCGGTTTTATCGATCTTCGGGCCGCGCGTACTGGTTTGAACATTTCAGGGTGAAAAGAGGAACAACATGAGAGACAAAATCAAGAAGCATCATGTCATCGTGGTGTGTTTGGTGGTATTTGCGGTATTCAGCTTTTTAATGACGAACTGGGATCAGTCATTATGATCTGTGGTTGTCCAAAAACAGCCCTGTGCGCATGACGTAGCGGCTGCCTTGAGCCAAGGCAGGCCTGTCGCGCCTGAATACCGAAACACAAAAAAGGGTGAACGCCATGCGTTCACCCTTTTTTGCTACCGCTTGCCCCGTTACATCATGCGTGCATGTTGATCCCACAAGATCCAGATGGTCCCCAATACAATCAGCAGCAGTATCAATGAAGTGAACAAGATGAGCATCAGGTTATCGCGATGGGACTTGCCCAAATCGATGTGCAAGAAGAAGCGCAAGTGCACCACCACTTGCACCAGCGCCAACACCCCCAGTACAGCGAGAGCCTGAGCGCCGCTCACCATGTTCAGGCAGACCAGGCCGAACGCGATCAGGGTCAGCAACAGCGCCAGGCAGAGGCCGATACAATAGTTGCGTTGCTCATTGCGCGACTCGGCCGGCGGGACGCTGTTCGATGCGGTTTTTAGATTCATGCGGCGACTCCGAACAGGTAGACGAAGGTGAAGATCCCCACCCAGACGATATCCAGCATGTGCCAGAACAGCGCCAGGCGCAGGAGGCGCAGTTTGACGAGGGGGTTGGGCCCAAGCGTCATCACCTGAACCGCCAGCACGATCATCCACAAGATGCCTGCCGATACGTGGACGGCATGGGTGCCAGTCAGCAGGTAGTAAGCGGACAGGAAGCCGCTGGTTTGCGGCCACGCATTATTGTTCTCGATCATCACGTAGTAATCGTGAAGCTCGAACGCCACGAACGCCGCACCGAGCAATGCCGTGACGCCAAGCCAGGCCAGTAACCGCAGACGGCTGGTGCTGTACTTCATGGCCAATATGGCGAAGCCGAACGTGAAACTCGACAGCAACAGCAACAGCGTTTCAATAAACGCCGAACCAAGGTCAAAGACTTCGGAGGGGGCCGGCCCTTGAGCAATACCTTGTGTGCTCATGGCCGCATACGTGGCAAAGAGCGCGGCAAACAGCACCAGGTCGCTCATCAGGAAAATCCAGAAACCGAAGATGACTTCTGACGCTTCCTCATGGCTCTTGCGGTCAGTCACATCCAGGTTCATGCCTGGATGCAGGGGTTGAGATGCATTCATATCGCTGACTCCAGCACGTCATCAGGTCGTTTCTGGCCAGGCTGTCCAAGCCTGTCGGGAGCAGCCTTGCCTCGGTTTTCAGGGCTCATTTCCAGGTCACGCGTCACCCCGGGGGCGGCGCGTGCAGCGGCTAGAAAAGCTTCGTTCTCGGCTTCTACCCGGCTGGCCGGGATGATTTCGTGGGTCTGCGAGACAAACGATCGGGCGATCACCACACCCCAGACCAAGATGAACGAAACCACGACGAGCCACCAGATGTGCCACACCAGGGCAAACGACAAGGTAAAGGTAAAGATGCCAATCAGCGGCGCGACCATGGAATTGCACGGCATTTCAATGTCGCTGTAAGCCGCCGGTGAGCGATAGGCCTGACCGTTTTTCTTGGCCTCGGTAAAGGCGTCCCGGCCGTCCACCTGTGGCACCACGGCAAAGTTCCAGGCTGGCGGTGGCGATGGAATCGACCATTCCAGCGAGCGCCCGTCCCAAGGATCGCCCAGCGGTACGGCAAGCTGACAGCGCTGACGGATCGACACGCCGATCTGTACCAGCAAGAGCACAGTGCCCACCAACAGCAGCACCGCCCCCAGCATCGCCAAGGCCAACCAAGGGTAAAAAGCGGGGTCTGCCCACATCACGGTGCGACGTGGCGCGCCATTCATGCCGAGCCAGTAGAGGGGGAAAAACGCCAACAAAAAACCCGGGGCCAATGACCAGAACGCCGCCTTGCCCCAACCTTCGTGCAAACGGTACCCAAAGGCTTTGGGGAACCAGTACTGGACGGCGGCAAACATACCAAACAGCACACCCGGAATGATCATGTTGTGAAAGTGCGCAATCAGAAACAGGGAGTTGTGCACCTGGAAGTCGACAGTGGGGTTGGCCAGCAGGATGCCGGTCATACCACCCAGTACAAAGGTCAGCAGGAAGTTGATATGGAAGAGCATAGGCGTGGTGATGCGGATCCGGCCCCGGTACATGGTCAGGATCCAGTCGTACACCTTAACGCCGGTCGGTATGCCAATGATCATCGTGGCAATACCGAAAATGGCGTTAACGTTGGCACTTTGCCCCATGGTGAAAAAGTGGTGCAGCCAAACGCCGAACGAAAGCACCGCGATGCACATCGTGGCGTACACCAGTGAGGTGTAGCCGTAGATTCGCTTACCAACAAACGTCGACACCACTTCTGACCACACACCCAATGCCGGCAGCAGCAGGATGTAGACCTCCGGGTGCCCGAACAGCCAGAACAGGTTGGCAAAGTTCATCATGTTGCCACCGCCACCATTGGTGAAGAAGTGGAAACCGGCGTAGCGGTCCAGGGCCAACATGATCGTGGCGACCGTGAGCGGCGCCATGGCGAAGATCATCAAAATCGAGGTGCAAAGCGTCGTCCAGCAAAACAGCGGCATGCGGAACATGTCCATGCCCGGGCAGCGCTTTTTATAGAGTGTGACAGCGAAGTTGAGCCCGGTCAGGGTCGAGCCGATCGATGCCAGGGTGACGGACCATATCCAGTAGTCCACGCCCTCTCCGGGGCTGAACTCGATACCGGTAAACGGCGGATAGCCGCTCCAGCCGCCAGTTGAGAACTCACCCACCACCAGCGACACCATGATCAGACCTGCGCCAGCCGCCGTCAGCATCAGGGAAATGGCATTGAGCAGCGGGAAGCTGACATCCCGAGCACCAATCTGCAGGGGCATCACATAGTTCATGAGCCCAGTGATGAACGGCATCGCCACGAAGAAAATCATGATGGTGCCGTGGGTCGTGAACAACTGACCAAAGTGGTCAGCCGACAGGTAACCGGCACTGTCGTAAGCGGCCAGTTGCTGAGAGCGCATCACACCCGCTTCGATCAGGGCTCTCAAAAACATGACCAGGGCGATCACGATGTACATGATGCCGATTTTCTTGTGATCTACACTGGTCAGCCAGTCGCGCCAGAGCGGGCCCCACCAGCGCATCGCGGTGAGCAGAATCACAACGGCGACGGCCCCAAGCACCACAATGCTACCCGCACCAAACGCCACGAACTCGCTGGCGGAGGGGTGTTTGATAGCACCGGTGAAGACCAGCGAGTCCCAGCCAAGTTGTCCGAAAATAGTCTCCCTACTCACTGCTCTGCCCCTTTTGCATTGTTCTGTGGGTGATGGTGCTCGCTCGGCAGTATCGCCTCGGGGGCTGTTCTGCCAGCGTGGGCATGACCGCCGGTAAAGCTGGAAAGAACGCGATCAAACAAACCGTTTTCAACCGTGCCGTAATAACGCGGTGCATGCTCGACACTGGGTTTTAGCAGCGCGTCATACGTGGCCTGGTCCAGTGTCTGAGTACTTTTTCGCGTGTCCTGGACCCACCGGTCGAACTGCGAAGCGGACATCACCGTGGTACGAAAGGATTGGGTGGCGAAACCATCGCCGTTGTATTGCGTGTTCCGCCCCAGGTACTCACCCTCACGGTCGGCCATCAGGTTCAATTGCGTGGTCATGCCGGCCATGGTGTAAATCTGACCGGCCAATTGCGGGATCATGAAGGACTGCATGACCGTACCGCTGGTGAGCTTCAGCCTGACAGGACGGTCTTGCTCAAGGGCCAGATAATCCAGCGTTGCGATGCCCTGTTGCGGGTAGATAAACAGGAATTTCCAGTCCAGCGAGACCACTTCAATGTCCAGCGGGTCGTTGCCAAGCGGACGGTAAGGGTCGTACTTGTGGGTGTGCGCCCACAGCGCCGAACTGAGGATAATGATCAACACAATGGGGACGCCCCACAAAACAGCTTCGTTGCCCCAGTTGAAATCCCAGTCCGGCCGATACGCACCGCGTCCGCCCCGTCGGTAACGCCACAGCACCCACGGCACCAGAATAAAAATGGGCACGACGACAATGAGCATCAGCAAAATGATCGTCTTGAAGTGCTCGAATTGCGCGGCGGCGACCGGGCCTGCCGCGTCGATAAACCCGGCGGAATACACTTGCGTTTCGGCAGGGGAAGCGGCTAGTGCCAAGGTCGGCAACGAAAGGGTCGAAACAACCAGAACCCACGTGATAATTCCTTTCACGCTGTAATCTCCTTGAGTCTTACTACTTGATCAGCACTTTTATAAGAGGTGCCTTGGGGCAAGGCATGCGCCGGGATGACGCCCCGTCCATACCCTGCCAGGAGGCTGATTCGTGATTAACGCTTACCAAAGGCTCAGTTCAGGCTCGAACGCGTGATGCGTACCGGCACCGACTTGTAAGCCGGAATGCCGCTCTGAGGGTCGATATTCTCCAGCGCGATCAAGCAGTTGGCTTCCGGGTAATAAGCCCCAACAGAGCCTGGCGCGATCTTGTGTTCCACCGCCGTGATTTTTTCATAGCGCATGCGTCGACCCGCATGAACGGTCTCGATATCCACCAGATCCCCGTGGGCCAGGCCGCGGGCCTGAAGGTCTTCGGCGCTGATAAACAACACATCGCGACGGCCAAAAACGCCCCGATAGCGGTCGTCCATGGAGTAAATCGTGGTGTTGTATTGATCATGACTGCGCAATGTCATCAGACGCAGCACGTCGGGGTCCTCCACGACCCAGTCTTCATCGACGCCCGGGTACACATAGAACTCAGCCTTGCCGGAAGGGGTTGGCCAAATGCGTTCGGTGGGTGGCAAGGGCAATCTGAAACCTCCGGGCACGCGGATTCGCTGGTTGTAGTCATCAAAGCCGGGGATAGTTTTTTCGATCAGATCACGGATCCGGTCGTAATGCTCTGTCAGGTCCTGCCACTCGATCGGCAAATGAGGCAGTGTGGCGCTGGCCATGCCGGCCACAATGGCGGGCTCGGAGCGAAGGTGTTCGGAAGCCGGTGGCAAACGGCCTGAAGAGGCATGCACCATCGACATCGAGTCTTCGACCGTAATCGCCTGTGCGATACCGTTTTGCAGGTCCAGTTCGGTACGGCCCAGACAAGGGAACAGGTAGGTCTCTTTCGCCACCAGCAAATGCGAGCGGTTTAATTTGGTCCCGATGTGCACACTCAGGTCCAGTTGTTTCATGGCCGGGAAACATTGCTCGGGGTCTGGCAAGGCAACTGCAAAATTGCCGCCCAGGCAAATCAACGCTTTTGAGGTGCCTGCCACCATGGCCAGCATGGTTTGCACGGCATTGTGGCCCGCTGCAGCAGGCGGCTTGAAGCCCATGACTTGTTCAATTTTCGCCAGGAAGCTGGCCGAGGGTTTCTCGGTAATGCCCACCGTGCGGTTGCCCTGCACATTGGAGTGGCCACGCAAGGGGCAGATACCAGCACCCGGCTTGCCCAGGTTGCCGCGCAGCATCAACAGGTTGCACAACGAACGCACGTTTTCAGTGCCCGCATTGTGCTGAGTGATGCCCATGCCATAGGTGATGATGGTGGCATTGGATTTGGCATACGCTGCCGCGACACGCTCTAGCGCATCGCGGGTCAAACCACTGTGGTGCTCGATCACTGACCAGTCAGTGGCGATCAAATCGGCTTTCAATGCTTCGAAGCCGTTAGTGTGCGTCGCGATAAAGTCATGGTCCAGCACGCCGCCCACACGCTCCTCAAGGGCCAGCACCGCCTTCATCACCCCTTTGATGGCGGCAACATCACCGCCGGCCTTTACGTCCAGGTAGGTGGAAGCAATCGGCGTAGAACCATAGGTGGCCATCTCCACCATGTTTTGCGGGTCGGCAAAGGTTTCCAGGGCACGTTCACGGATGGGGTTGAACACCAGAATCGGCACCTTGCGCCGCGACACCTCATGCAGCGTACCCATCATACGTGGGTGGTTAGTGCCGGGGTTATGCCCAACCGATATCACCAGCTCACACTGATCAAAGTCTTCCAGGGACACGGTGCCCTTGCCGATACCGATGGAACGCGGCAGCCCGACACTGGTGGGCTCGTGGCACAGGTTAGAGCAGTCGGGAAAGTTGTTGGAGCCCAGCCCCCGGGCGAACAACTGGAACAGGTAGGCCGCCTCGTTAGAAGCACGACCGGACGTGTAGAACTCCACCTGGGTTGGGTCAAGGCTGCGCAGCACTTCACCAATGCGCTCAAACGCGGTTTCCCACGCCACGGGCTTGAAGGTGTCTGAAGCACGGTCGTAGACCAGCGGGTTGGTGAGGCGCCCGTAGTTCTCCAGTTCGTGATCGCTGCGATTCAGCAGGTAGCTCACCGTGTGAGCCGCAAAAAGCTCCGGGGTCGCGCGTTTGCTCGTCGCTTCCCACGTAACGGCCTTGGCACCGTTCTCGCAAAACTCGAAGGTGGCGTGGTGCTTTTTGTCTGGCCATGCGCAACCGGGGCAATCGAAGCCGTCGGGCTGATTGGTTCTCAGGAGGGTGGTAACGGCATCCACATTCTCCATTTGCTCGCGAATGGCATTAGCCGTTGCCTTTAATGCACCCCACCCACCGGGGGGTGCCTTGTAATCACGAATACCATCGACTTTCCCTTCTTTAGACATGTTCACTCCTTGAACAGCTTGGAACCCTTCGCGCCTTGGCCGGACGTCATGCCCGATGCAAAGCGTAGCCAACAGGCTCACTCAGGATTATTGGTCTACTTTTTAAAGGTGTATTAGGCGAAAATTGACCATAGGTAAGCGATATAGATCTGTCAAGAATGAGGCTACTGACCTTGGGGGCCGCTCTGAGCCAAGGTGCTCCCCCGCACTCACCTCGCTTTAACCTATCTAAATATCACTACATGACATTAAATCAGCCTGATTCCTTGGCGTTATTTTGTAGTGGTACTCAACGAAGCAAGCAACCGGGATCACACCCCTATAAAAAGGCGACAATAGAGCGGCCTGATATCCCGAATATCTTGAACCGAGAGTTCGATGTCGACGCGCCCAACCAAGTCTGGTATGGCGACATCACCTACATCTGGGCACAAGGGAAATGGCACTACATGGCGGTTGTGTTGGATCTTTATACTCGCCGAGTGGTGGGCTGGGCGTTATCCGCACATTCGGATGCAGACTTGGTAGTGAAAGTGTTGGACGCGGCTTACGAACAACGAGGCAAGCCTCAAGGACTACTGTTTCACTCGGATCAGGGATCGCAATATGGCAGCCGCAACTTTCGCCAACGGCTGTAGCATTACTGCATGTGCCCTAGCATGAGTCGCCGAGGAAACGGCTGGGATACGCCGATGGAACGGGTATTTCGTAGCTTGAAAACAGAGTGGATACCGACCACTGGCTACATGAACGGCCAACAAGCTCAGAGAGACATCAGCCAGTACCTGATGCATCACTACAACTGGATTCGACCTCATCAATTTTACGATGGGTTGGCTCCGGTAAAAACCGAAGAAACCTTAACACCGTGTCCGGGATCAGTTGATCCACTACACTCGGCGAAGTACCGCTAAGCAGAACGCCATCTTTGCAGAACGATCAGGCTTTAAAAAGAATGACCCACCTTATACAGAGGTCTAACAGCAACCTTGCTTGATCAGCCGCCCTTTACAGAGATTGCCGCCAGCTTCTGGGCAGGGCTCGCCCCCTTCGAATACACATCATGCGTCTCGCACCGATCCTGCCACACTCTCAGGAACACAGCTCTGTTTACCAAATAGCTCCCCAAGACCGCCTCATCATGTGCCGTGGAGCCTTCAGGGCAGCAAAGAACTGGGTGATAGACCTTTCGCTTATACGCCATCTCCATAGGAGGCCAGTAATGCTTTACATGATGCTACCGCTAGATAGGCATTTTGACTCAGGGTTTGGTGCAGTCGCAGACTCGTTCAGGGACGCTGCTGAGGCTCTTGAAGACTCCAGAGAGAGCACCCCAACCTTGAATGCTCATCTGCCAGTGAGCTTTCTCTACCGGCATGCTATAGAGCTTTTCCTGAAGTCAGCGATCATCATTTTTCACAGGAAACTCAACATCCCCTACGGTGCCATACCAGCAAGCGGCGAACCTCAAATCCCTGTCGGGGAGAAGTGGAAGCCCATACATAACGTCCACGGCCTTCAACCGCTTTATCAACACTTCTGCTCGCTTTTTGAAGACCACGCCGAGTACCTAGCTACCCACACAAACACAGATTGGAGCTTACCCACCGAGCTAGGGCAATGGATCAGTGAAATCGAGGCAACGGACTCATCAAGTACGCTCTTCCGCTACCCAGTTACAAAGGACAAGGAAAAAGACAAACAGAAGTCCGTCATCCGGGAGGACGATTACGATGCCCTGCTTTCAAGAATGGGACAGCACCAAAAGCCGACCAAGACGCTACTGATGCTTGATCAGCATAACAACGTGGTCGAAACCTTCTCACACGACGACACACAGGCCAAAGGAATCATCGGTACGTTGAAGCAGGTTGCAGAGCTGTTTTCCAATTGCCACGCGGCATTGGTAGGCGAGCTAACCGGAGGGGCTTGAAACCGCATTGCTAGCCAATTGGGATCGACGGTGCAGGGAAGGATTTTGCGTGCAGCTATGGAGATTTGAGTAGTACAACCGAGTAGTACAACCCAAAATTAAAAACCCCCGTAACTCATTGAATTACAGGGGTTTTCTATGTATGGCGGAGAGATAGGGACTTTCCGAATCAACCCATCAAGCCCTTTAAAATCAAGGATTACGAGGCTTTTAGGCGATTTTGCTACAAATTTTTGCTACAAATCAAGACCAAAACCAGCTACCTTTTTCGGCATCCCAACCACCGATTAGTGACGAAAATGGCAAGCGAGAACCTCGTTTTACGGTCAGGCACTTGGCACGTCCGCCTAAGCATCCCGAAGGACGTTCGCCACGTCTTGAACCGGAGCGAGTTCACCGAATCGCTCAAGACCGGCAGCAAGCCAGAAGCTCAGGTAAAGAAATTGGCGTTCCTACACGTATGGAAACAGGCCATAGCGAACGCTCGGCTACGCATTGCTGGGCCAACCCCCGACCACCTGCCAGAAACGTCATTTAGCGTTTCCCAGATGATTCAGACGAGCCAGCAAGACGGGCTGCTAAGCCTTGTCATGCCTAAAAATCCCGATGATGTAGACCCGAGGTTCAGCCGGGAAAGCTTGGACGAACTCGGAAGTTACATCACCGACGTAATTTTGCATGGTCAGAAATGGAAAAGCCCCAAGGAAGCGTTTGAAGCTAATTTCGACCTATACGGCCAAAACCCATTCCGTGAATATCAGGTTTTCAAAAATAAATGGTATGAATTGGGTGAAAATATCCCGCTCGAACGAAAGATTGAGCGATTTAATGACTACATCCGCCTACAAAAAACCGTAGAGCATTACGAGATCACCGCAGGGCAAACCATTAGCGTCAGCAGCATTGAAGAAATTAAATCAATTCTCGACAACCCCAACAACTACAAAATCAAGTCCCCCATTACAACTAATAGAATCGCCTCATTTGAAGCCTATCAGACCAATACCAAGGGCATTATTCAAAAGACAGTAGACACGCAGGCAAATCGCTTGAAATTGATGAATGCTTGGCTTGAGGCAGAGCAACGCGACCTCAACCACGAAAGCATTGCCAGCTATCTCGATACGCTTAACCTTTCCATTAAGACTAAAAAGCAATACCTATTCGCCGGGTCAAGTTTTTGGAAGTGGGCCATTAAGCACGACGAAAATTTTAAAAAGCTGCACCGCGACCAGCAATCCCCCTTTGAAAAACACGATTTCCCAGTCAACCGCAGCAAAAGGAACGATGGAGCAATGGAAAGGAAGGCATTCACACCGGAAGAGGTTACAAAGCTCCATGACGCAGCAAAAGCTACAAAAAACCGTGAAACACTCACCGACCTTATACTACTAGGTGCTTACACCGGAGCACGGATTGAAGAGCTTTGCCAGCTTCAAGCCCAAGACATAGTTACCGAGGAAGGCATTCAATGCTTCTACTTCTATGATGGGAAAACCGCCGCCAGTGAGCGACATACACCGATACACCCAGCCATAAAAGAAACCGTGGAAAGGTTGATCCGTAGTTCAAAAGACGGTTTCTTGATTAGCTCCCCAGCAGGAAACAAATACGGAAACCGTTCCGACGCACTCAGTAAACAATTTGGCAGATTAAAAACCACACTCGAATATAACAGCCAATACGTTTTCCATAGCTTCCGTAAGACTGTTATCACGCAATTGCAACGTGCAGACGTGCCCGGAATACTCATTGCCTCAATCGTCGGACATGAGACCGGAACCGTTACATTTGACGTATACAGTGCAGGACCAAGCCCAAAGCAAAAACACGATGCAATATCAAAACTAAAATACAAGCTAAAAACCTAAAGTCGCAAGCGTTACACGTTAAAACTCAGAACAATAATCAAAGGCTCCTAAGCTCTTACCCACCAGAAGAGCTTTTGACCTTTTCTAAATCACCATCTTTTTACAAATCGTCTCGCATAATGCACGCCCCTGCACACGCCTCATGTGTATACACGCATACGCTTGCGTGTTTAGTTATCAATATATAGATATCAAATATAACAGATAGCCATAATAAAGATTACTACACCGCACGCACGCTTACGCAAGCACAAACAACCCACACATTTGATCAAAATTTAATCTATGGTAAATTATAAATAAGGCAAATGAGCAAAGCGATATGAAGCATTTATCAACCCTTTGGTTACAACTTCACACTTTTGCTTCGCAAAAGATGAGAAGTGGTAACGTCGGGCCAAAGGGTGCCCCTTTGGATACCCAAGAGCAGAGCAAAAGCATCTCGCTGAAATTTAGGAGTAAAAAACAACAACTACTGAGGATTAAATGAGCAATGAAATCAAAAGCACAACCATGCTATATAAGAGACTTAACTTTTCAGTCTCCACCGCCAGAAAACTAAGGAAATCCTTAAAGCATTCCTTGCGTGTTCACAGCAAAGAAGAAAAGAAAATACAATGGGACGAAGACCTATCCCATAACAACATATTCATAATTAACGGCAATCGCGTCTCGATGAATGAGGCGTCCGCCTTGTCATTCATTAAAGACACGCTAACACCCTTTCATCTGGTCAATAGAAGCAAAGAGCAGAGAAAAGAAGACGTAGAAACTAAAGGCAAATATAAATACAAAATCAAGAAAATCATTAAAGACGAGGCAGGCCAACCCATAGCTGCCTACCTTGATGATCTGATCGAGCGTGGCGATTACATCGACGGCGAACAAGTCAAAGAAGATTTTGAAGCCTTCGAGGTCAGCAGGAAGGCCCAGAAGCTCAAAAGCGTCCAAAATTACATAGACCTACACAACACTATCACCCAAGCAGAAAAACCGCTGGATGGCCGTAAAACAGTTATCCAAGAGGCTTTCTTTAAATTCCCCATGCACAACCAAGTAGACCTACCGGCTGAATTTTACGTTTCTGCAATTCAGGACTTCTACGCCAAATATTTTCCCGACTATAACGTCCTATTGACGGTTTACCACGGCGATGAATTAGAGGGAGGTAAAAAGAAGGTTGGCGACCACCCTCATATTTTTATCGACTGTAAAAACAAAAGAACCGGGGAATATGACCTGACAGAACAGCAAGCGGTGCTTGCCAATAAAGTCATTAAACATCTTGATTTTTTCAAGGATTACACGCCTCTAAACACCAAGCAACAGACCTATCAGCAGAGCCAAATAATAGGCGAAGCGTTACAGGAGCTATTTTACAAGCACATAAATAAAAAATTCAAAACTGAAAATATTCCACTTATAGCTAATAGATTGGAAAAAACCCAAGAAAACCTTGAGCTTAGAAAGAAAATCAGACTTGAAAGTAAGAAAGCCAAAGAAGATAGGGCATTTAACCTTTATACAATGCGACAAGAGCAACTTGAAGATAAACAAAATAAACTTGAGGAAGTCTCAATAGAAATCGAGAACAAGCAACAAACAAAAGGCACGATTGACCAAGAAATACGCCAAGGGAAACAAATCAGCCTTAATTTACAAATGAAGATTGAAACGGCCGAAACACATTGGAGCAAAAAGCTCGCCCAGTTTGACAGCAAAATCAAAGAAAACACGACAACCCTTAGCACCCTAACGCAAAAACGAATAGATATTCAGCAAGACATTACACAGCTACAAAATAAAAAAGTTGAGTTAGGCAAAAACTTCAAAGCAGAAAAAGATAAATTACAAAAAAATCTA
This sequence comes from Pseudomonas sp. NPDC096917, assembly GCF_044762555.1. Lineage (NCBI taxonomy): Bacteria > Pseudomonadati > Pseudomonadota > Gammaproteobacteria > Pseudomonadales > Pseudomonadaceae > Pseudomonas > Pseudomonas sp. NPDC096917. The sequence goes on from NZ_JBIWEO010000005.1 coordinate 268,201, forward strand.
AATACCTTAAAAGGAAAAGTGACAGCCGAATCCGCAAAGCACAAAAGAATTAAGCAAGCTATAACGATACTTGACGAAAAACTAGAACCACTAATCCATAAGTTTGATGTAAAGGTGGATAAGGTACTACACGCCAAACGAATGCACGAGGACACCGACACCCTGTATCAAGAAATGAAAGAAAACATCTTACAAACCGCTAAATACATGGGAAAAGAAAAGCGACACGACTATCTATGGTCTGTAAAAGAACAGCTTAAAGAGAAAGGACTAGACCCCAACAAGGTTGCATTTGGATTTAAAGAGAAAGCTCAGCTATTCGTATCCGACAAGTTCACCAACACGCAAATAATAGAATTTGACAAAGAAGAAGCCGAGCAAGCCAAACAAGCCAGAAGGAGAAGATTTTTAAAACCTAAGCCCCCAAGCCCATTCCGAGACCCTTACGACCCCTATCAATAGCCGCAATGTAGCGGCTTTATAGCCTATATCCCCTTCAACACCATTCTTGGATTGGCGGCATCTCAATGGTAGAATGCCAGCATTGAACGCAACGGATATGCCAATGAAAATCCGCACCCATTACGATAACTTAAAAGTTTCACGGGACGCCCCTCCAGAGGTTATACGTGCAGCTTACAAGTCGTTAACACAGAAATACCACCCTGATCGTAACCCCGATCCGCAAGCAGCTAAAATTATGCTACATCTCAATGAAGCATATGAGGTTCTCTCTGATCCAGAAAAACGAGATAACCATGATAAATGGATAAGATTTGAAGAATGGAAAGCTGCTCATAGAGTTGATCCAAAAAAAGAACAGCCACAGCCACAGCCACAGCCACAGCCACAGCCACAGCCACAAGCATCGGCCTCTTCAGATAAGTGGCGGGAAAAAAAACCGGTAGAACCCACCAGTTCAAAAAAACAACCGTTTCAATGGTCAAGGACAATACTACCTTTATTGATACTTCTAGGTTGGGGGTACACACTTACTCCAACAGATATGAAAAATAAGATTGCCGGATACTGGGATCACTTTTTAGATTATAACAATTCTAAATCAACAACAGAAAATAGTGAAACCACGAAAACATCGCCATTTCAGCAAGCATATAATTTAACACCGGAAGAAAGTAAAAAGCTTTTAACACAAACCAATATCAAACCAACAGGCAATACAGGCACACAAGCACCGACTGTTAAAGCTCCTACAAAGCCAACAGCTCCTACCATGTGCTCTCCAGAAATGACAAAAGCCCCTAATGGACAGGCTTGGCCCGCTCGTGCTGCCTATGTAGGGCCGATCACTAGAGCCAATGGTTATTCGACTATTACGATAGACAATACTAAAGGCAACTCAAACATTTACATTAAGCTTGCTCGCCCTTCTGATGGAAAATCTTCTGGAATCCGAGAGGCGTACATTCCAGCAGGCAGCACATTCAAGATGAATAAAATTGAACCGGGCAACTATGTAATTAAATACAAAGACATTAAGAATGGGTGCAACTCAAAGTCAGACCCTTTTGACGTTGAGCAAATCCAAACAGCTCAAGGCATTCAATATAGCGATATATCCCTGACAATCTACACAATGCTCAACGGAAATATGGACTTCCAGAGGCTACCAGAAAATGCGTTTTGAGTTCTCAAATACAAGCTTAAGAAATGCCATTATATTCACTTTAACGATTTTTATTTTGGCAATCTCTTACAACTTATTCGTAAGTCCTAGAAATTTTGAAGATTGTGTTTTATATAACGCAAAAAATGGGGGCAGCAAATTTCATGCACAAATAGCCTACGACATGTGCAAAAGAAAATTCCCCAAAGAATAAAATAGAAAAGCCCGCAAGCAAGCGGGCTTTTTAGCATCCAAGTTTGACAAACCTCGAAAGTATGGCAATTTGAAAGGAGCAGAAAAAGAAAAGCACCTTGGGGAAGGTGGCCAGATACTACAATAAAATTTTAAAAAACTTCAATCAACACAACCATTTAATCATTATAAAAATTATTGTCAAGTCATCTCCCAAGGTTTTCTTTTTCTAAACAACTTAGAAGAGGATAACAATGGGATGCGTAAAACTATTTGAGGACTACTTACCAAGAAGACCTTACCACACCGATGATTTAATCAGCGGCTTAAAAATCAACAAAAAAGAAAAAGCGAAACTTGCAAGGCTTATCCAACCTAATGGGCCTACCCATAGATATTGGATGGTTTTTGACTTAGACCGAACCGATGCCGGTTTGCACTGGGATAACGTAGGGGCACCAGCTCCGAACCTAATAGCTCGAAACCCGGTCAATGGGCACGCTCATTTACTCTACTTGCTACAAACCCCTGTCCGAACGTAAGCGCTCCATAAACCCCACCCGACTCAAGATGGGCGGTGCGCTCAGCTAGGCGATGCGGGTGAGCAATTCCACGGCAGCAAGGCTTCGTAAT